>CANJCM010000044.1 GCA_947472765.1 Opitutia bacterium | reverse complement strand
TCCGCCTTGCACAAGTCACCGGTGAATTTGAGGACGAATTTGTTCATGGCGGCGGGGAGTGGCGGCTTCGTCAGGAAATACGGGAATGCGAAATCGAACCGGCTCGGCGTAGCCCTGCCCGTGAGGGCAGGGAACTCGTCATTGCTTCGCTCAACGTCGTCCCGCTGCTCACGCAGCGGGCTACACGGACAATTTCAGACGGATTCACTATGAGTCCCGGCACCAGGCCACGCTTCCTGTTTCCGGGTCGAAGTTCAGCACTTTTCGCCACGGCGATTGGACGGCGCGTGAGGGGAAACGCCTTGTGCCGCCCGCCCGTGCCACCGACGCTTTTGGCTCCACCCGATGCCCGCGCCCTCCGCAAAGATCGACTCGGCTGAGTTGGCGTGGCTCGGGAAAGTGCGCGACGTCTCCCAGCCGCTCAGCCGGCTGCGGCCGATTTGGGTGAAGGAGAATCTCATGAAGACGGGCCCCTTGCCGCTGCCGCGTCCCGGCGTGCCCCATCCGGAGCGTCATCCGTACTGCGAGTTCACGATCGGTTGGGCCGGCGGGAAAGGCATCCAATACATTGGACGCGAGAAACACCTCACCGGCGACCGCGCCTGCGTCATGCTCCTCGGACCGGGCGTCCCGCACAATTCCGAGCTGCTGGAGTATCCGTGCCGCTCGCTCGTGATCTATTTCCTGCCCGTGCTGCCGTTTGACACCGGCCCGGGCGGAGACGGGGTGCGCGTGTTGAATCGTTTCACCGCGGAGCAATCGATCAACGACCGTATCCTCTATCCGCCCCGTCCGCTCTGGGATCAGCTCCGACGCCACGCGCAGACGATGCTGACCGAGTTTCGCACCGGCGGCTTCGGCAGCGAGATGCGGCTGCGTTCGCTCCTGATGGACTCGCTCGTCGCCCTGCTGCGCTGGGAGGAAAAGGCCGGGCGAAGTCTCGCACCCTCGCACGATCGGCTCGACTGGGACTACGTGCAGCGCGCCCTCAACTACCTGCAGGAGCACTACGCCGAGCCGGTTTATGTCCGCGATGTCGCTCGCGCCGCCGGGCTGAGCGAAAGCCGGCTCAAGGCGGTGTTTCGCGAATCGCTCGGCCTGAGCTGCGTGCAATATCTCAAGAGCTACCGCGTCTCGCTCGCGGCCTCGATGCTGGGCCGCTCGCGCCGGCAGGTCACGGAGGTCGCGCTCGCCGCCGGCTTCGAGACGCTCAGCCACTTCAACTCGACCTTCCGCGAAATCACGGGAATGTCGCCCACCGAGTACATCGATTCGATTGCCGCTCCACCCCGGGCGTCCTGACGTGACCTCCCCCACCCCAAAATTAGTCCCCCGCGCGTGGCTGACCGTCGCGCTGCTCTGGCCGGTCGCGTTCATCAACTTCGTCGACCGCACGATGGTGACGACGATGCACACGTCGCTCGTCACCGCGATTCACCTCACCGAGGCGCAGTTCGGCCTGCTGACGTCGGTCTTCCTCTGGACCTACGGCATCATGATCCCGATGGCCGGGTTTCTCGCCGATCGCTTCAACCGCCGCGGCGTCATCATCGGTTCGCTGATCGCGTGGTCGCTCACGACCTGCCTCACGGCGTACGTCCAGACCTTCCCGCAACTGCTCTTCATGCGCGTGCTGCTCGGCATTGCGGAGTCGTGCTACATTCCGGCGGCGCTGGCGCTGATCGCCGACTACCATCCGGGGCCCACGCGAACCTTTGCGATGGGCGTCCATCAGACCGGCATCGTCGCCGGCATGATGCTGGGCGGACTCGGCGGCTGGATCGCGGAGAGTCACTCGTGGCAAACCGCGTTCACGGTGCTCGGACTGCCCGGCCTGGTATACGGCGCCCTGCTCCTCGGCCTGCTGCGCGAGGCCCCCAAGACCGCGGCCGTTGCCGGTCAACCCGCGGAGCCGCCAGCCCGGTTCGGGGCGGCGCTTGCGGGATTGCTGGGCCAGCGCGCCTTTCTGCTCGAACTGGCGGCGGTCGTCGTCCTCGGCGCGGGCGGCTGGATCATCGTCGGCTGGCTGCCCACGTACATCGGGGAGCGGTTCCACCTCTCGCAAGGGGCCGCCGGATTTTCCGCCACCGCCTATCTCAACGGCGCCACCGGCGTCGGCTTCATCCTCGGCGGCATGTGGACGAGTGCCTGGGCCCGGACCAACATCCGCAGCCACATCTTCGTACCGGTGATCGGGCTGTGCATCGCGATCCCCGCGATGTTGCTCGCCGCCAATGCCGGGACACTCGTGGGCGCAATCACCTGGTTGATCGTCTTTGGCGTCAGCCGCACCTGCTTCGACGTGAACCTTGTGCCGATTCTCTGCCTCGTCAGCGATCCGCGCTACCGCGCCACCGGCGTCGGGATCATCAGCGCCTGCTCCACCTTCACCGGTGGATTCATGATCTATTTTGTCGGCATCCTCCGCGACCACCAGGTCCAGCTCGGCAGCATCTTCAACTACATGGCCGGCAGCCTCGCGATTTGCGTGGTGCTGCTGCTGATGATCCGGATTCCACGGGCGCCGGCGATGCCGGCGCCTGAGCCGGCTCAGGCCGGCTGAACATACCCCCCTGATCCGTGCGGTTCTCCCGGGGGGTCGTGGGGCGGCTTTTCTTTTACGATGAAAAAAATCCGATTTGGCATCACCGGTTCCGGCTTCATGGGCCGGACCCACGCCGAAGCCGTGCGTCGTCTCCCCGAGGACGCCGAACTCGTCGCCGTCTGGGGCGGCAGCCGCGCTCCCGCGCTCGCCCAGCGCTACGGCGTGGCCTGCGAGCCGACGATGGAGGCGCTGATGCGCCGCACCGACATTGATGCGATTGCAATCTCGACGCCGCACCATCTGCACGTGGCGGAAGCACTCGCCGCGATTGCGACCGGCAAGCACGTGTTGATTGAGAAGCCGATGGCGACTTCGGTCGAGGACTGCGATCGGATCCTGTACGCGGCAAAGCAGCAGGGCGTCACGATCGGCATCGGATATCAGCAGCGGTTCCGGATGAACAATCTCCGGGCCCGTGAACTCATCCAGGCCGGCGAAATCGGACGGCTGCTCAGCGTGCAGATGGCGATGCCCATGTACAAGCCGGCCGCGACGGTGGCGTTCGGCGGCAAGTGGGAGTGGTGGAACGATCCGCAGAGCGTCGGCCACCTCATCAACACCGCGCCGCACGCCACGGATCTCATGCGGTGGCTGACGGGCGCGAGCATCGCGAACGTCTCGGCGTTTTGCCGCACGTTCACCCCGGGCGGCGTCGTCGAGGACACGACGCATGCCATCATGGAATTCACCAACGGCACGCTGTTCTCGCTGCTCTCGACGAACGTGCTGCCGGTCTCCGGATTCCCCGGAGAGGATTTCCGCTTCCGGATGATCGGAACCAAGGGGTTGATCGATCTCACCCCGGTCGGGGAGATGAAAATGGACAACGGCTCCGGCTGGCAGGTGATGAGCAATCAGCCGTTCGTGATCCACAATGCCGCCGCCGACACCGCGTTCGGCGACATCCGGATGCAGTGCTACCGCGACCAGATGAAGTCGTTCATCGACGGCATCCGCGGGTTGCCCATGGCCTGCGGCTCCGGCCTGGACGGACGCATTGGCGTGGCCGACTGCATGGCGATGTTCACTTCTTCGAAGGAACGCCGCTTGGTGCAGCCGTGAGCGGAACGCGGAGTTAAGCGCCAAGACGCGAAGAAGCGAAGCAGCTGCTTAACGCGTCGTCTCAATTTCGGTCCTCAGCCCAGGATTTTTATAGAAGTACAAGCCAAGGCAAAACCAGGGAAAGGAGCTTCTCCACCAAGCTCCGGTCCGCTTGACACCATGGGCGATATTACGAGCGTAATACGCATGAATACCGTCATCACCGTGAAGCTGGACCAGACCCGTGCGAAGAAGCTCGGACTGTGGGCGCGCAAGGAAGGCAAAACGAAGTCGGACGTCCTGCGCGAGCTGATTGATGAACGTCAAAAAATTGAAACCGGTGAGGATTTGACGGCCTTCGTCGAGGAGCATTGGGGCAAAGGATTCGGCCGCGTCAGCCGTGGATAACCGACCACCGCTCCTGCTCGATTCGTCCTTCCTGATTGCGCTCGAACGCGAGACGCGCACCCGTCGAGCGGGTCCGGCGGTCGCGCTGTTGCCGCGGCTTCAGGGGCGAAAGCTGTGTCTCTCGGTCGTCAGTGTAGAGGAGTTTCTCGAGGGCGCGGCCGAGCCCAATGCCGCCGCGCGGGCCCTGGCTCGCTTCACCGTGCATCCGATCGGGTGGGCGCATGCCCGCCGCTGCGCGTTGCTGCAATCCCGGTCCGCCCAGCGCCTGGGCGAGAACGATGCCTGGATTTTGGCGACAGCCGAAACCCTCGGTGCAGAGATCGTGGGCCGGGACCGCCCTGCTTTCACACGACTCGGGGCCCGGTATCTGACTTTTTGAGCTCAGGAACGGCTTTCAACTCCGAACTCAGCCTGCCCTCCGCAAGCTGCGCGAAGGAGGGACCTGCGCGCGAAGCGGCCCATCAGATATCCCCAAACTGGCGGCGGAGCCGGAGCAGTTCTTCCTTTAGCTCGCGGGTGATTCGTTCCGTCCCGGGCTGGCCGTAAAGGTTCTTTAGTTCGTTCGGATCTTTGGTGAGATCGAACAGCTCCCAATAGCCCGCATCCGAATAATACTCGATCAGCTTGTGCGTGGCGGTGCGCACGCCGCGATGCGGACCCACGCGATGCGGGGTCAGGTACTGGAAACTCGGATCGGACTGCGCCGACTTGTCCTTGCCAGCGAGGAGCGCCCACGAGTTCTCGTAGTAGGAATAGTAAACCGACTTCCGCCAGTCGGGCGGAGTGCGTCCTTCGATCAGCGGCCGCAGGCTTCGGCCCTGCATGGAACGCGGCGCGACGATTCCGGCGTAATCGAGCAGGGTCGGGGCGATATCGATGTTCATCGCCATCGCGTCGATCACTCCGCCTTTCCGCGCGCCCGGCGCCTGTACCAGCAAGGGGACGCGGAATGACGGCTCGTACATGTACCGCTTGTCGTACCAGCCGTGGTCGCCCACGAAGAAGCCGTTGTCGGAGGTGTAGACTATGACCGTGTTCTCGAGCCAGCCCCGGCGCTTCAAGTCGGCCAGCAGGGCCTCCACGGAATCGTCCACCCCCGCGATCGCTCCATAGTAGTCCTTCACGAACCGCTGGTAGAGCCAGCGCTTCTTCTCCGCCGGCGTAAGGCCGGCCGGGAGTTCCGGATAATCGCCTGCCAGGCTGGTATCGAAGCGCATGTCCTCGGCCTCCGCCGCCACCTTCCGCGTGGCATAGTCGTCGTCGAAGGTGGCCGGATACGGCAAATCGCGGTCGGCATACAACCGGGCGTGGCGCGGCGGCGGCTGGAACGGCCGGTGCGGCGCCTTGTGCTGGAACACGAGCAGGAACGGCTTCGTGGCGCTCTGCTTCTCCAGCCAGCCCAGTGCCAAATCGCGGACGATGTCGGACGCATAACCCGGGATTTTACGTCGCACGCCGTTCTCGATGAAATCGGGATCGAAGTACAATCCCTGCCCCGGCAGCACGCACGAGTAGTCGAAGCCCGTCGGTGGATCGCTGAGGTGCCACTTGCCGACGATGGCCGTCGCATAGCCGGCGCGCTGCAGCAGTTGGGGAAAGGTGGGCAGCTTGGGATCGAGGTGCTCGATCGCGTCGGTGGCCTCGGAGTTTCCGCGCACGCCGTTCACATGGGAGTAGGTGCCCGTGAGCACGGCCGCCCGACCGGGGGCGCAAAGCGAGTTCGTGACGAAGGCGCGGTCAAAGCGCACGCCCTGGGCCGCGATTCGATCGAGCGTGGGCGTCCGGACCAGCGCGTTGCCGTAAGCGCCGAGGGCGCTCACCGCGTGATCGTCCGTCATGATGAAGATGATATTCGGCCGGATCTGGGCGAAAGCGGAGACGATACCGGCGAAGACCAAGGCGATGAAACGACCGGCGAGCAGCCAGCTCTTCGGGGTGAGGCGGGGCATGGTGGCAACGCACCGACTTTGGGACCCGCGGGCAAGTGCGCTTTGGTGACGGTCCGCGGGTCGGACCAGGGCTGCGTCGAAGTTAGCCAGCCGGGTTGCAGGCCCCGGAGAGCGAGCCACACACCCCGGCGCTGCGCCGATTAGTGGACGTTCCGTCGCACGTTAGGCGACCTTGGACGGTGGGGGCACCGTCCCTCCATGGATTGCTCTTTGAGAGGAGAGCGAACGGAAGTCTGAACGATCCGCCTGCCATGGAGGGCGGGTGCCCACACCCGCCGCCTTCGTCCAACTGCCTCGATCGCCTCTCGAGAGAGGCGGCGCGGCAGCGCCGGGGTGTGTTGGCTGGTCCGCCCCGACCTTTGCGCCTAGGCCAACCCGCGCAATTCGGCCCCGGCCTTGAAGCGGATCGTCTTCACGGCGCCGATTTTCATCGGTCGCTTCGTGTGCGGATTGAAACCGTTGCGCGCAGGGCGCACCGCGAGCGCGAAGGTGCCGAAGCCGACGAGCGACACTTCCTTGTCCCGCCGGAGTCCGCGCTTCACGGCGGCGAGGACCGCAGCCGTCGCCCGTTCGGCGCCCGCCTTGGAAGTTCCGTTGCTCAAGATCTTCTGCACTTCCGCGATCAGGCCGGCCTTGTTCATGAGAACGCCGAGCGAAGAAACCGCGCCCAACCCGGTCAAACTGATTTCCGGGCCCGCGCCGTTTGATCAATTTACTTACTATCCGGCGGAGGCACCGGTGCGAACTCCTCGGGCACTTTGCCGGCGCGGCCTTGAATCATGAGGTCGAGCAATCGCTTCAACGCGGCCTCCCGCGTCCCACCCCGCTCCGCCGCGATTTGCTCCGCCCGCTTCAACAGTTGCCCGGCCATGGCGGCGGCCTGGGCCGGCGGCGCCCCGAGGCGCTCGCAAAGCTGCGTGAGTTGCTCGAGTTCACTCATGGCGCTTCGAGCAGATGGACAACCGGAGTCGCATTCGCCTCCAGCGCGAGCGCAGACTCGGCGGTGATATTCGGCAGCGAAAGCAGCGCGAGTCCGATCCAGCTGCCGGATGGATCCGCGATCGCGGAGCGCAGTTCGCCGACGTTCCGTGCCGCCACGAAGAGCGGCGCCGGCACTGCGGGAGGAGCGCCCGTCACACCGCGCACGCGCAGCAGACGCCGGCGCACCCGGCCCATCGATTTCAGCCGCGCCATGACCTCCTGGCCGAGGTAGCAGCCCTTCGTGAAGGAGATCGCATCGGCGTCGAGCCCGCCTTCGTTCGGCAAATCGCCCGGCCCGATGTCGGCCGGCACCACTGGGATTCCCGCCGCGATGCGGCGGTAATCCAACTCGGGGGCAGCCAATTCAACGCAACCTGCGAGGCGCTCGCGGACATGGAATTCGGTCACGCGGGGGTAAAACCATTCGAGGCCGCCGGACGGAACCCGCCGGCCGGGAAAAACGAATCCGTCGCCGGACGGAAATCCGGCGAGACGCGATCCGGCGTCGGAACCGATCACACTCACCGCCGCCCAACCCGCGGTTTCATCCGTGATCGTGACGTCGTCCGCGATGATGAAACTCTCGAGCCGCTCCCGAATCTCGAGCGGCGACGACGCATAGCTGCCGATCCAGAAGGTCTCTGGTTGGTGCCCGCGGACCACGAAGCTGTCAGCCAGAACCTTCCCTTTCACGTTGAGCCAGAGTCCATATACGGCCGTCGCCGTCGCCAGCGCACGGAGGTCGTTGGTGAACTGTCCCTGCAGGAAATTGGCGGCATCCGGACCGGTCACGCGCAGCCAGGCGGCCGGCCGGTACCAAAAAATGCCCTCACGAGTAGAACTATTGATATGTGATAACACGCTGTTAAAAAGTACTTTGGCAATAATATGGTAGAATTTGCAAACTGAGAGTTGACCGGACGGATGGAATGCCTATCTCTCTTCTCATCAGATTTAACACTTCTCCCGCCTAGCGGGAGTTTTGGGGTAACTAAGAAAGCAAAGGCCGGCCGCTTAGGGGTAAGTGGCCGGCCACTTTTTTTCCCCGCCGACGAACATCGCGGCGAAGATTGTTTCGGTCAACCCGGGCGGCGGATTGGCCACTTCGCCAGACCAGTGCTTGCCACTTGTGCCGCCGGAGCGCCTGTCGCAAACCGATGCCATGACGTCTTCCCGACTCCTCCCCACCCTGCTGGCGGTGCTTGGCGCCACCTTTTCACCCCACCTCAGCACCGCGGCCGATGCGCCGATTGACCTCGGCAGCCGGCGCGAACTGTTCGTCGACGAATTCCTGATCGCGCAGAAGACGAACCTCGAGCTGCGACTGCATTCACCGGTGCCGAAGGAGGTCGTGCTGACGCGGGACGCGCCCTGGGAAGGCAGCGGCAGCGATTTCGAGACCATCATCCGCGACGGTGATGTCTTCCGGATGTGGTACATGGGCATGGAGCTGACGAACAAGGATGGCACGAAGCTGATGTTCAATCCCGCCAAACCCGACGAACGCCGCGACTCCGTGGTGTGCTACGCGGAGAGCCGGGATGGCATTCACTGGACGAAGCCGGAACTCGGCCTCTTCGAATTCAACGGCTCAAAAAAGAACAACATCGTCTGGGCCGTGCCGAAGCTGGACAACTTCACGCCCTTCAAGGACGCAAATCCCGACGCGCGTCCCGACGAAAAGTACAAGGCCGTGAGCGAAGGCCCGGGCGGCCTCTACGGACTCAAGTCCGCCGATGGCATCCACTGGACCCGCATCTCGGAGAAGCCGATCATCACGCGCGGCAAGTTCGACACCCAGAACAACGCGTTCTGGGATCCGATCCGGAAGCACTACTGGTGCTACATCCGCAGCTTTCACGGCCCGGACGGCAAAATAACCAACGACACCAAGACGGGCGTCCGCGACGTGCAGGTGGCGACCTCGAAGGATTTCCTGAACTGGACCGAGACCGAGATCCTCAGCTACCCGAATTCCCGCGACGAGGCCCTCTACACGAACGCCATCCAGCCGTACTACCGCGCGCCGCACCTCTTCGTCGGTTTCCCGGGCCGCTACATCGACCGTCCGTTCTCCGCCGCCGCGATGCGCGACCTCCCGGATTCCGCGCACCGCCAGGCCCGCATGAAATTCTCGCCGCGTTACGGCACCGTCATCACCGACGCCCTCTTCATGACGAGCCGCGACGGACGCTCCTTCAATCGCTGGGGCGAGGCGTTCCTCCGCCCGGGACCGCAGCGGAAGGACAACTGGGTCTACGGCGACGGTTTCATCAGCCTGGGTATGTTCGAGTCACCGGCCGAAGACCCGACTGCCGAGCCCGAGCTCACGCTCTATGCCCACGACGATCACTGGAAGCTGCCGACGCGCGTCCGTCGCTACACGATTCGGATCGACGGCTTCGTCTCGCTCAACGCGAAGCTGTCGGGCGGCGAAATGATCTCGAAGCCGATCACGTTCTCGGGTCGCAAACTCACCTTCAACTTCGCCACCTCCGCCGCAGGCTCGATCCGCGTGGAACTGCAGGGCGCCAATGGGAAAGCGCTCCCGGGCTACTCGCTCGCCGAGTGCGACGAACTCTTTGGCGATACGCTGAATCGCACCGTTTCCTGGGGCGACCGCAGCGACCTGAGCGCACTCGCCGGCAAGCCGGTGCGGCTGAAGCTCGTGCTCAGCGATGCGGATTTGTATTCGCTGAAGTTCGAACCGTAACGGCGGGCGCGGACTTAACCACGAAGACACAGAGGCTCGGAGCTTTGACAGGATGACAGGATTGGCAGGATTCGGGCCAGGGGTTCGAGCCAAAGCACCCATCCTGAAACAGCCTGTCATCCTGTCCAAATTTGCTGCGCCGAAGTCTGCTTCCTGGATTCCTGACTTCAGGCTCAACTCCTCCACCCAAACCGTGCGATTTAACCACCGAGCAGACACGGAGGCACCGAGCCAGCCCGGCTCTCTGTGTCTCGGTGTCTCGGTGGTTAAACCGACCTGGTGAGAGAGTCCGGCGGGAGCAAATCGGTTTGAGGCGGTTCAGGGTTGAAACCCCAACGGGCGGGGCCAGCTTACGACTCGATCGGTCGCAAGTGCCCGCCGTTTGCCGGATGGATCATACTGAGCGAGGCGAGACCGCTGACCTCCCACCCCCACATGACCCGCCTTGTTCCTGTTGCGCCGTTCCTGCCTTGTAGCCTGGCGGTCGTGGTGGCGTTCACCTCCGGCCTGATTCAGGTCGAAGCAAGTGCGGCCGAGCCGGCGCCCGTTTCGTTCAACCGCGACATCCGGCCGATCATGTCGAACACATGCTTCCTCTGTCACGGCTTCGACGTGAGCAGCCGGGAAGCCGGACTGCGGTTGGACCTCCGGGAGGAGGCGCTCAAACCCACCAAGCACGGCTTCTTTCCGATCGTGCCGGGGAAACCCGAGGAGAGTGAAGCCTACCTGCGCATTACGGACTCGGTGGATCCCATGCCGCCGGAAGACTCCCACAAGACGCTCACCGCTGCGCAGAAGGAAACCATCCGCCGCTGGATCGCCGAAGGCGCCGTTTACGATCGGCACTGGGCCTATGAGCCGCTCAAAAAACCGGAGCCGCCGCGCCTCGCCTCCCATCCGGTCGACGCCTTCATCCGGGCCCGGCTGGCCGAACGGAAAGTCGATCTCTCGCCGGAGGCGGACCGCGCCCAACTCCTTCGCCGCGTGTCTCTCGATCTCACCGGGCTGCCCCCGACGCCGGAGGAAGTCGCCGCTTTCGTCGCCGATCGCTCGCCCGGCGCGTACGAACGACACGTCGACCGGCTGCTGGCCTCGCCGCGGCACGGCGAGCGGATGGCGGTGTGGTGGCTGGATATTGTGCGCTTTGCCGACACGGTCGGCTTTCACGGCGATCAGAAGCAGCGGATTTTTCCGTATCGGGATTACGTGATCGACGCCTTCAACACGAACAAGCGCTTCGACCAGTTCACGATCGAGCAGCTCGCCGGCGATCTGCTGCCCAACGCCACGCCGGAACAGCGCGTGGCCACCGGCTACAACCGGCTCAACATGATGACCCGGGAGGGCGGCGCGCAGCCGCGGGAGTATCTCGCCAAATATGGGGCGGAACGCGTGCGCTCCGTCGCCGCCGCCTGGTTCGGCAGCACGTTCGGCTGTGCCGAGTGCCACGATCACAAGTTCGACCCGATCAAGACGCGCGATTTCTACGAACTGCAGGGCTTCTTCTCGGATGTGCGGCAGTGGGGCGTGTATAGCGACACGAACATTTCGCTGAATCCCGACCTGCCGGACTTCAGCAACGACCATCCGTTTCCGCCCGAAATGGAAGTGAAGAGCCCGTACCTGACGAAGCGTCACGACGCGATCGAGCGGGATCTGCGCGAGTTCCTCACCCGGATGAACCGGCGCGCCACCGCCGAGGCGGAGACTCCGGCTTTCCAGCGCTGGCAGGAAGAGATGCGTGCCCAGCTGGCGCAAGCACCCGGCGGCTGGGCCACGACCGCGATCACGGCCTCGAAGTTTCACCGCGACGGAGTGCCGCGCGCGACTCCGGTCACGTTCGAAACGGACGGCGTGATCGCGTCCAGTCGTTTCGTGAACCGCGACGAGAATCTCGAGCTCACCCTGGCTCCGCTGCCGTTCCCGGTGGCGGCCATCCGGCTCGAAGTGCTGCAAAAGCGTCCCACCTCGGCCCTGCCGACGCAGAAGCCACCCCGCGAGCCGATGGAGCTGAGGCTTTTCGTGCAGGAGGCGTCGGGGACGCTGCGACCGGTGCCGGTCATCGCCGGCGAAGCGAAGGAGTCGATCACGCGTTACAAGGAAGGCGAGGAAGCCCGCGGCATCGTGACCGGCTGGAAGATTCCCGAATCGCCGGAAGGCAACTTCGGCGTGTGGCTCCCCGAGGCTCCCGTGAACCTCGCCGCGGGAGAGACGATGGTCGTCAAGCTGAGCAGCGACATGCCCGCGCGGTTTCGGCTGTCGTTCAGTCCGCTGGCCGCACTCGATCCGCTTCAGACCGGCAGCCCGCCGATGCTCGCCGTGCTGACCGCGGAACGAAAGGCCGGGGCGCCGTCGCCCGCGCTGGTCGAAGCCTGGCTGGCGAACTCGCCCGAGAACAACGCGGATTTCCGCCGGTATCACACGTTGACCACCGCCCTGCGGGAGACGAATGGCGGACGAGCCTGGACGATGATCACGGAGGCCCAGAATCCGCTCACCACTCGCGTGCTGGCCCGCGGCAACTGGCAGGACGAGAGCGGGCCGGTGGTGTTGCCGGCCACGCCGAGCTTCCTGCCCGGCCGGATCGAGAGCACGCCTGAAAAGCGGCTGACCCGGCTCGATCTCGCCCGCTGGATGGTCTCGCCGGAAAACCCCATCACGGCGCGCGCGGTGATGAACCGGCTCTGGGCGCTCTACTTTGGCACGGGATTGAGTGCGGCGATCGATGACCTCGGCTCCCAGGGCGAACTGCCCTCGCATCCCGAACTGCTCGACTGGCTCGCGGTCGAGTTTCGGGATCGCGGCTGGGACATGCGGCACATGATGCGGTTGATCGTGACCAGCGCCGCTTATCGCCAGAGCAGCCGGCTGCGACCCGAACTGCGCGAGGCCGACCCGGCCAACCGGCTGCTGGCCTCGCAAAACCCGCGCCGGCTCGATGCCGAGTTCGTACGCGACAACGCCCTGTTCATTGCGGGCCTGCTGGACCTGCGTGACGTCGGCGGGCCCAGCATCCGCCCGTATCAGCCGGCCGGCTACTATGCCGCGCTGCAGTTCCCGGACCGCGACTACGTGGCCAGCGGCCCGGAGGGGCAGTGGCGCCGCGGCGTGTACATGCACTGGCAGCGGACCTTCCTGCATCCGATGCTGGCCAACTTCGACGCCCCCGCGCGCGACGAGTGCACGGCGCAGCGGGTGACCAGCAACACCCCGCAGCAAGCGCTCACGCTGCTGAACGATCCAACGTTCGTCGAAGCGGCCCGGGTGTTCGCGGCGCGGATTGCCACCGAGCCGTCCGACGCGGCGCGTCTGCGACGGGCGTTCCAACTGGCGCTCGCGCGGGATCCCCGGCCGGCAGAGGTGGAGTCGTTCACGAAGATGCTGCAGTCCCTGCGTGCGCATTACGCGGGGGATCGCGCCGAGGCCGAGCAATTGCTGCAGGTGGGCCCCGCTCCGGCTCCGGCCGGCGATCCGGTCGAACTCGCGAGCTGGACCAACGTCGCCCGCGTCATTCTCAACTCACACGAAGTGCTGACCCGCTTCTAAGCCGGGCCGTTGCATTTCGACCACTTCGACGAATGAACAAGGGGAAACAGAATCGTGTAGGGCTGCCGCTCGTCGGCAGGCCGCGTTGTTCACTCGAAAAGCGGCCCGCCGGCAAGCGGCGGCCCTACATCTACTGCACCGTTTTAAATACCTACTAGAATGCCACGCCTCGATCCCACCGCCCAGGCCTTGAGCATAAACCGGCGGACTTTCCTCACCCAGAGCGCCTACGGGCTGGGAGGCATGGCCTTCGCCCTGCTGCAGCAGCGGCTGGGGGCAGCGACGGGGGTAACCGCGACGCCGCCGGCGGGCTGGAACGGCATCCTGCGCGAGGCGCATTATCCGGTGCGGGCGAAGCGAGTGATCTTCCTCTGCATGGCGGGCGGTCCCTCCCAGTTCGAAAGTTTCGACTGGAAGCCCGAGCTCAAGGCGCTGCACGGCAAACCATTTCCGGAGTCGTTCACCAAGGGAGAGCAGCTCGCGCAGCTCCAGAACGCGGAACTCAAGGCGCGCGGCCCGTTCACGGAATTCCACCGGCACGGCCAGTCGGGCATGGAGATCAGCGAGCTGTTTCCGCACATCGCCACGGTGGCGGACGATCTGTGCGTGATTCGCTCGATGCAGACCGAGCAGATCAACCACGACACCGCGCATGCGTTCATGAACACCGGCTCGATCATCAAGGGCCGGCCCAGCATGGGTTCATGGCTGTCGTATGGCTTGGGGGCCGAAGCCCAGAACCTGCCCGGTTTCATCGTGCTCAACTCGCAGGGCAGGTACGGCCTGCAGCCGATCTCGTCACGCCAGTGGTCCAGCGGCCTGCTGCCGAGCCGGTTCCAGGGCATTCCCCTGCAGTCGCGCGGCGACGCCGTCCACTACATCGGCAATCCTGCCGGCGTGTGCCAGAGCACGCAACGCCTCGTGGTGGAGGAGATCGCGCGCATGAACGGCCAGCTCGCCGCCGAACAATACGACCCGGAAATTGCGACCCGCATCGCGCAGTACGAAATGGCGTTCAAGATGCAGGCGAGCGTCCCGGAGCTGACCGACTTTCGCAGTGAGTCCAAGGCGACCCTGGATCTCTACGGGGTGAAGGAGCCGGGCGACGGGAGCTTCGCGTCGAACTGTCTGCTCGCCCGCCGGCTGGCGGAACGCGGGGTGCGGATGATTCAGCTCTACCATCGCGCGTGGGATCATCACGGCGAACTCGAGCCCGGCATGAAGGACGCAGCACATGACGTGGACCAGGCGACCGCCGCGCTGATCAAGGATCTGAAGCAGCGCGGGATGCTCGACGACACGCTGATTCTCTGGGGCGGCGAATTCGGCCGCACGCCGATGGGACAGGGATCGGGGCGCGATCACCACATTCTCGGCTTCAGCGTCTTTCTCGCCGGCGGTGGCGTCAAAGGCGGGCTCACCTATGGGTCGACGGATGAACTGGGCTATCGCGCCGTCGACAAGGTCGTGTCCGTTCACGATCTGCACGCGACGATGCTCGCGTTGATGGGAGTCGACCACCGGCGGCTTAACACGCGGTTCCAGGGTCTCGATGTCCGCCTCACCGGCGTTTCCGGTGAAGTCGTAAGCGACATCATGGCTTAGCAGGCGGCCAGCAGGCCCCAACGAATCCGCTCCGGCAGCCTCATCACCGCGATCGTCGGATTTAACCACGAAGACACGAAGGCACAGAGGCTCGGAGCTTAGACAGGATGACCGGATTGGCAGGATTCAGGCCATGGAGTTCGAGCCAAAGCCTCCATCCTGAAAAATCCTGTCATCCTGTCCAAGTTTGCTGCCAGTAGTCTGCTTCCTGAATTCCTGGCCTCAGGCTCAACCGCTCCGAAACCCGCCGGTTTCTCTGTGTCTTCGTGCCTTCGTGGTTAAACCGCCCGGGTCCGTCTAGCGCCCGAGCGACTTTGCCACTTCCCGCGCGATGATCGTCGCGCCTTCGGCGTTGGGATGAATGTGATCCGCGAAGAGGTCACCCCGGTCCTGCAGCGCGGCCCGGAGATCGATGGTCTTGAGCCGGTGCTTCGCGGCAACGTTGCGCAGCGAGGCGTCGATCGCCGGGATCACTGCACTGCCAAAATAGGCATGGCCCGGAAACAGCGGGCCGAGCGGCGTGCCGATCCGCCAGTCCGGTGCGCGACCCTCGACGGCGAACGCGGCGATTAACTGTGCGTAGTCGCGTTCGAAGGCTGTCGCGTCGAAGGCCATGACATCGTTGATGCCAAGATTGCTGACGACGATCTGCGGCTCGAAGGCGAGCGCGCGGGCAAATTCGCGCTGCTTCATCCACGCGCGCGGCGTGCGTCCGCGCATCGAGGTCAGGATCACGCAACGGCCGCTGTTGCCGAAGTTGCCGATGAGCCAGTCGCCCCCGAGCAACCCCTGGAGCTGCGCGGGATAGTTGTCCCGATCCCGGTTCTCAATTGTCAGTCCATACGTGATCGAATCGCCAATACACGCGACGCGCCGCGGCTCGCCGCCCCGGCGACAGGGCACGACGGGCAGACCCGACGCTCCGCGCAGAGGTTCGATGCCGGGAAACGGACTCCACGCATAACGCCACGCGCCGACGTCCACCGCACCGGCGAGCCGCACCGCGCCATTTTCCAGCCGCGCTGCCGCCGGCCGCCAATTTCCGTCCGCCGCGCGAACTTCAAAGCCCGCGGGCTCCGCGGGACCGCTCACGGCGGAACTGAATTCCAAAATCAAATCGCGCCCTTCCTTGCGCTCGCCGCGCCACTCCGGCGCCGCCGGAGAAAGTTCGCGGCTCAGCAATTGCATCGCCGCCACCGCTGCCCGGCGCCCGACTTCCCGCTTCGCTTTCGGATGCACGTCCTTCCGATCGCCGGTGTCCCACGTCGTCACCAACGCGCCCTGCGGAATCGACGTCACCGCCGCCGCCTGCATCGCCCGAAATTCCGGCCACAGCCGCCGCTCGATCCCGGGAAGTTGCAGGCACACGAAAGCTGCGTCCGGTCCGAAGCGCTCGCGGAGCGAAGTCGCCAGCAGCGGCAGGAGCCGCCGGTAAGCCGGCACGGACCACGACTGCTCGGCCTCGCTCTCACCCTGATACCAGAGGATTCCGCGAACGCGGAATCCGGTCATGCGCGCGAGGCCGGCGGCCGCGAGTGCCCCGGGCTTGAAGTGATGAAAGGCCGCCCCGGGATTCGGCACGTTCGCGAGATTCTGCAGCGCGCGAGTGTCACACCAGGTGTTCTCACTCCCCTCGCCCTCGAGCCAGTGCGCGAGTTCGCTGGCTCCCAGGGAATCTTCTTTCAGCCGCTCTTCCGGGATCCACGCGAGAATCGGGCTGCCGCCGACAGCGCAGTTGATGATGCCGAGCGGCACGCCGGGTTCGCGTTCCTGCAGCGCCGACGCGAAGTGCCACGCAACCGCGGAGAATTCCGGGAGATGCTCCGCGTCCGCCTTGGACCAGACCGGGGTGAACCACGTGGCCGCACTCGGAAGGTTGTCCTTGTCCCAGGCTTCCGCGCCTGACGGCCACGGACATTTCCAATTCATCAACCGAACCGGCCGCTTCGCGCTCTGCTCCGCCCCCGCCATCACGGCGCCAGCCTCGGAACTCTGGCGGACCATGAACAGCATGTTGCTCTGGCCCGCGCACAGCCAGATGTCGCCAACGAGCACGTCGCGCAACACGGCCTCGCCGCTCGCGGCCCTGGCCCGCAGCTCCCGACCCTGCGACGCGGCGGAGAATGACGGCAGCACCGCACTCCACGCGCCGTCGCCACCGGCCCGCACCGTCAGCGCCTGCCCGCCGAAGCTGACGGCAATTTCCTCACCCGGCGCCGCCGTGCCGTGAACGGTGATCGGCTGATCGCGTTGCACGACCATTCCTTCCTGCCACGCCGGATCGAACGCCGGTGCGGCACCGAGCCGGAGCGAAATCAGCAGCAGGAGCGCGAAGCCCCAAAGATGTCCTAAATTGTAGGGCCGGCGCTCGCCGCCGGGCCTGATCGCGGAGCGTGGATTCATTTCCACCCCTCTAATTAAAACACTTGGGATTGTCATTCTGAGCGCAGCGAAGAATCCACGGGCGCGAGCATGAAAGCGACGTCGGAAGCATTCCGTGCGCACTCCGAGCCAACACACCCCACCCTGACGGGTACCCATTCAGGAATGGTTTCGCGTAGCGCCTGTGCGCTTCGCGAGATCCGGTGTGAGTGTCGCTTCGCTTGGCACTCCAGAGGGGATCTCGATACGGCTTCCCCACTCAACGGAATCTCGGAGATCCTCGCTGGAGCCGGAACGATGCCGTGGAACGAAATCGGCGGGTGTGGGCACCCGCCCTCCATGGCAGGCGGATCGTTCAGCCTTTCGTTCGCTCTCCTCTCAAAGAGCAATCCATGGAGGGACGGTGCCCCCACCGTCCAGGGCTGCCTAACGTGCGACGGAACGTCCACGGATCGGTGTCGGGCCGGCGCCCTTCGGCTGGCTCAGGGCCCGGGATTCCCTCCGTTGGGCCGTGAGCTTGCCGAACCGGCTCTTCGCCGGGCCACGGGTTTCATTCGCGAAGCGGACCGGCGGCGAGCGCCGGCCCTACATTCAACTGCAAAGCTCCGGCTTGTGAGGATTCGCGCGCAGCGACGTGGCGTGTCAGGCCGCGCCGCACGTGTCTGCCCGACTACAAGCGACTCAGCGCCGCGCACACCGCGTCGGTCACCTGCCGCGTCGTGGCCGTGCCGCCGAGATCGCGCGTATGCAGGGCAGGATTCGCCGTGACGGCCTCGATCGCGGCCATGAGCCGGCGCGCGGCGGTGTTTTCACCGAGATGCTCGAGCATCATCACGACCGACCAAAACGTGCCAATCGGATTGGCGAGTCCCTTGCCCATGATGTCGAAAGCCGAGCCGTGGATCGGCTCGAACATCGAGGGAAAGCGGCGCTCGGGATCGATATTTCCCGTGGGCGCGATGCCGAGGCTCCCGGCCAGCGCGGCCGCGAGATCGCTCAGGATGTCCGCGTGGAGATTCGTCGCGACCAGCGTGTCGAGTGAGGCGGGCCGGTTGACCATGCGCGCCGTGGCGGCGTCGACGAGTTCCTTGTCCCACTTCACGTCCGGAAACTCCTTCGCCACGGCCGCGGCGATTTCGTCCCACATCACCATCGCGTGGCGCTGGGCGTTGGACTTCGTGACGACCGTGAGCTGCTTCCGCGGCCGCGACTGCGCGAGCTTGAAGGCGTAGCGAATGATGCGCTCCACCCCGGCCCGCGTCATGATCGTGACATCCGTCGCTGCCTCGAGCGGCAATCCCTGGTGCACGCGCCCGCCAGCGCCGGAGTATTCGCCCTCGGAATTTTCTCGGACGATGACCCAGTCCAACTGCGCCGGCGTGCAACGCTTCAGTGGGGCGTCGATGCCCGGCAGGATGCGCGTGGGCCGGACGTTGGCGTACTGATCGAAGCCCTGGCAGATTTTCAGTCGCAGTCCCCAGAGCGTGATGTGATCGGGGATGCCGGGATCGCCGGCCGAGCCGAAGAGGATCGCATCCTTGTCGCGAAGTTGGTCGAGGCCGTCGGCGGGCATCATGATGCCATGACGACGATAATAATCCCCACCCCAGTCGTAGTCCGTGAAATCGAACCGCAGTGACGGGTCCGATTTCATCATGGCGACGAGGACTTCGCGGCCGGCAGGAACGACTTCCTTGCCGATGCCGTCTCCGGGAATGGTGGCGATGCGATGGGTTTTCACGGGAATCGTATCGAGAGAAACGGCCCCTCGCCGCCGGTGCGCAAGCCTCAACCGACCGCCGCACCGCGGCCCACCCGCTCAAGCCAGAACCATTCAGCTAAACCACAGATGGACACGGATGCACACAGATGGCGAAGGCTCGGAAACGCGCTCAACCAAACACTGGTCTTCTCTCGAACCGGCGTATACGGCGGCCCTACCTCTGAATCCGTGTCCATTTGTGTCCATCTGTGGTTGTTCCCCCGCCCCCGACATGGAGCTTGCTCATTCGGACGCGAACGAGCTTTTTGCGAAGCGTATAGCCATGCAGAAAACTTCCGACATCAACGTCGTCGAGACGCGAGCCCTGCCGTCCCCGGCGCAGCTTCTGGCCAAACGGCCGAAAACCGACCAACAGGCCGAGTTTATCGCCCGGACGCGCCGCGAGATCCACCGGCTGATCTTCACGGACGACAAGCGCTTCCTGATGATTGTCGGACCGTGCTCGATTCACGACCTCAAGGCGGGCCGCGAATACGCCGGGAAACTGGCCAGACTCGCCCGCGAAGTTTCGGACCGGGTGATGATTGTGATGCGGGTGTATTTCGAAAAGCCACGCACGACGGTCGGCTGGAAGGGCCTGATCATGGATCCGCATCTGGACGGCACGCACGACATCGCGACCGGACTCGAGACCGCGCGGACGTTCCTGGGCGAAGTTTTGGATCTCGGGCTGCCGACGGCGACCGAGTTGCTCGATCCCATCACGCCCCAATACATCGCGGATCTGATTTGCTGGTCGGCGATCGGCGCGCGCACGGCCGAGTCCCAGACGCATCGCCAGATGGCGAGCGGGCTCTCGATGCCGCTCGGGTTCAAGAACGGCACGGACGGTTCGATCACGACCGCGATCAACGCGATCAAGTCGGCCGCCCAGCCGCACACGTTTCTCGGGATCAACCTCGATGGCGCGGCTTCCGCGATCGTGACGCGCGGCAATCCGGACTGCCACGTCGTCCTGCGCGGCGGCAACACCGGCCCGAACTATTCGCCCGCGCACATCACCCGGACGGAAGAATTGCTGGCGAAAGCCGGGCTCCCGAAGGCGATCCTGGTCGACTGCTCCCACGACAATTCGGCCAAGCAGCCCGAGCGTCAGCCCGAGGTCATGCGCGAACTGCTCACGCAAATCACGGCTGGCAACACGTCCATCATGGGCGCGATGGTCGAGAGCAACCTCGAGGCCGGCAGCCAGCCCTTCCCGGTGCCGAAGGAAAAACTTCGCTATGGCGTGTCGATCACCGACGGGTGCATCGACTGGGCGACGACCGAGAAGCTCATCCGCGACATCCACGCGACCCTGGAGCCGCGGTTCAGGTAAGAGCGGGAGCTTGGGGTGTTCGCGCGGTTCAATTGGATCGCAGAGGGCGCAGAGGTTCAGGGAGGACGCAGAGGCGGATTCGTGGCACGGGTCTCCTGACCCGTGAATATCCTTAGGCTCGCCGTTCTGCCCTCCACGGGTCGGGAGACCCGTGCCACTTTTCCGACTACGGTCTCGGCGTCAGGACGATCCTCGCCTCCGCGGCCTGCTCGACCGCGGCACGCGAGTAGACCAACGGGAAATATTCATTGTTCGCCCACGGCGCGAAGAGATCGCGGTAATGCGGACTCCGCGGATCGCCGGACTGGCCGGGCGTGTTGGCCGCAACGGTGTTGTCCCAATTGCCGACGTCCGCGACGAAGCGCGCCGAGGCACCGTTGGTCAGCCGATAGTCCGACGCGCGCCAGGTGCTGCGACCGAGCGTCTCGTTGTCCCCCGATTTGCCCATCGGTCCGACGGTGTAGCCGCGCGCGACCGAATCGTTCGGGAAGGCCGGCGCAAGCGGATGCACAAACTCGGCCTGGTGCAGGCGTCCCCACGTCCAGCCCGCCGGATCGGCGCCAAGCCGCTTCGTCAGTTCCGCCGCCGCGCTTTCCAGTGCCGCGACGAAGAGCGCGGTCCGCGCCTGCACCGGATCCGGACCCAGGCGCGAGTCGGGCTTTTCCAAATAGTCGATCGTGGTCGCCGCATCACCTTCGCCGATCGCCGCCAGCGCGGCGGGCGGGGCGAGCTTCCGCATCACCGCGGGACGCACGTGGCGGTGATACCAGACGTTGTAGACCGCGCCGCCGACGGTGTCGCGATCGGTGCGATGATCCCAGGCCTTGAGCGCCGCGAGGACGGAGGCGGCCGGCGTGCCGGCGGGAGCCTTCACTTCGGAGAGCAGCGCGGTCACCCGTGCGCCGGTTAA
Source organism: Opitutia bacterium (assembly GCA_947472765.1). Lineage (GTDB taxonomy): Bacteria > Verrucomicrobiota > Verrucomicrobiia > Opitutales > Opitutaceae > ER46. The sequence goes on along the minus strand of CANJCM010000044.1, from coordinate 16,725 downwards.
ATTCGTCACATCGGTCTGCGCGCGCACCACGCCCGCGACATCGAACTTCCCGGTCCCGCCGAAAATCTGGCGCTGCCGGTTCATGCGCACGGCATCGGACCACTCGAAACCGAGCTTCGTGCGCGCGGCATCGTAGTTAGCCGGAAGATTCATTTCGTTCGAAGTTCCGATCCAGCCCTCGACCGGATCCGCGCGCCGGGGAAATTGATCCATGGGCAGGAAACCGTCCCATTCGAAGCGACCGTCGCCGGGCACAGGCATGAGTCCATCCCAGTTCGGCCGGACCGGCGAAAGGCCCGACGGCGCCCAGCCAATGTGCCCGGCGCGATCCGCGTAGATATAATTCAGCCCCGGCAGGCCATGCCGGTTCATCGCCGCGAGAAACTGATCCCAGTTCTTCGCGTGCATGTATTCGAGGCTGGAGAGATACGGCACGGCGCCGGCCTCGAGCCACGCGAGCCGGGCCGCAAAGGCGCGGTGCTTGCCCGGCTGCTCGAGCAGGACCGGGCCATGACGGGTGAACTTCAACTCGACCCGGCGCGGGGCCTCGCCCTTCACCTCGATCGTCTCGGTGCGAATCGTGAACGGTTCCCAGTGATCCCGATACCGATACTCGTTCGGCTGCGCCGGATTCGTCTCGTAGACGTAGAGATCCTCCTGATCCAGGGCGAACACGGTGAGACCAAACGCGATCTCGCCGTTATGGCCGAGCGAGATGCCGGGCAGGCAGGGCTCGCCGGCGCCGATGACATCGAGTCCCGGAGCGGACAGATGCGCAAAGTAGCGCAGGCTTGGCACGCCGTGCGCACGATGCGGATCGTTCGCGAGAATCGGCCGGCCCGTGGTCGAACGCGCCGGGCTGACGACGAAGTTATTGCTGGCGTAGACCGGGAGCTCGAGCCCGTGCTGTAATTCCGCGGCGGCGCTGCGGGGCGCGGGAGAGATTCCGCTCAGCTTCTCGGCGGTGAAGGTCACGGGATCGCGGGCAAGGTTGTAATCCTTCAACACCTCGCCCGGCACTTCCGCGGGGTTGAGCCCCTCGGGAATCCTCGTCGTCCACGCGGGCTCGAGGCTTCGACGCAGCAGATCGGTCGCGAGATCGGCGGCCGCCGTCACCGCGGAACGCGCGACTTCGCTCGGGAGGTTGCCCACGAGGAGATGGCTGCGCAGCCGCACAACATCCTCCGGTGACCACCGCGTCGGCCGGTACTTCAGCAACGCGAACTCGGGCGGCAGCAGATCCGGCTGGGATTCGGTCAACGCGATGTACGCGTTAATGCCCGCGACGAAGTTCTCCACGATCCGTTTGGTGTCGGAACTGTAGGCGATCCACTCGGCGCGCATGTCGCCGCGGTAGAGAAACAGCCGGCTGGCGCGGTCCTGATCGACGTAGGCCGGACCGAAATCGCGCGCCAGTTCGCCGCGACCCCGCTTCCGCCAGAGGTCGAGCTGCCATAACCGATCGCGGGCCGCGTTGAACCCTTGGGCAAAATAAGCCGCATACGGCGTCGGCGCGTAGATGTGCGGCACCCCCCAGCGATCGATGAGAATCTCGACCGGCTCGCTGAGCCCGGCGACGGCGTGACGCGTCGTTGGGAGCTCCGCGGCGAACGCGGCCGCAACCGCCGCGAGAGGAGACAGGACGGCGACGAGAACTCTCAAACGGCGAGGGGAAGTCATGGGATAAGAAAGTAGCTAGGTTCAATCACCTGCCCGGTGGTTTTGGACAGGATGAACAGGATGGACAGGATTCAGGCCGAACTCCGGTTTTTCCATCCTGCCCATCCTGTACATCCTGTCTAAACCAACAATTCCTGTCCGAACAACGGATGCCATCGCTTCGATTCAGGGGGAGCATGAGGCATCCAAGTTCACTCACCTTCCCGGAGGTTTTTGGACAGGATGAACAGGATAGACAGGATTCAGGCCGAACTCCGGATTCTCCATCCTGCCCATCCTGTTCATCCTGTCTAAACCAACAATTCCTGTCCGAACAACGGATGCCATCGCTTCGATTCAGGGGAGCATGAGGCATCCAAGTTCACTCACCTGCCCGGAGGTCTTTAGACAGGATGAACAGGATAGACAGGATTCAGGCTGAACTCCGCTTCTCCATCCTGCCCATCCTGCCCATCCTGTCCATCCTGTCTAAACCCGTCCTGTCCAAACCGCGGCTACTTCCTGTCGCCCAGCGCGGCGCGCAGGACGGGTTCGAAGGCGTCAGCCTGACGCACGAAACCGAGATCGTTCGGATGCGAGCCATCGGTCGCGCCCTCGGAATCGTCGCCGAGCAGCGCATCGCCACCGAGGTAGAACAGTCCCTTCACGCCTTGCTTCTGCAACGTCTCGAAGCTCTCGCGGAGTGCGGCGTGGTTGTCGTCGTGAAACGCAGTCTGCTTCGCGCGGACCCACGCGTTGGTGAACCGGCGATCCTCGACAAGGACGATCGGGGTTTCCGGCCGCATGGCGCGGATCTGCTTCACGAGCGGAATACATTTCTCGCGCACCTGCGCGGCATTCATGTTCGGCAGGCAATCGATGACGTAGACCGCGGCGTCGATCTTCACGAGCAGTTCGCCGACGGCGGCGTCCATGCGACCGTTGCCGGAGAACCCGAGGTTGACCACCGGCCGATCAAACCGCCGGCCGAGGATCGCGGGGTGCGCCATGCCGGGACGCGAGGCACTGGCGCCGTGCGTGATCGAGGTGCCGTAGAATACGATTGGCTTCTCGGTGCGCGGCGCGAGGCGCTCGAACTTCGCGCCGGGGGGCACGCCGATCGCGATTTCGTCGACGCCATTATAGAGAGGAAGGTACGCGGCGTATTCGCGCGTGCCGGGAGCGAGGTCGTTGATGATGGACTGGCGCACGACCTTGCCGGCGGGACGCGTCACGCCGACCCAGCGCCACTTGCCCGCCGGATCGCGGGCATAGAGATCGATGCCGCTCGCGCCGATCGCCGTCATGTTGGCGCCGGCGAGCCGCTCGTTGCGCAGCGTATAGTTCGCCCAAATGTCCGTCGCGTCGGTCCGGAAGCGGACCATCATGCCCGCGCTGTCGCGGCTCAGGTTCCAAACGTTGGCGGTCACGCGTCCCTCGGCCACTGCGGGAAAACGATCGAAATAGCGGAGGCGATCCATGTCGCCGAACGCGCGGCCCTCGAGTCCCCACTGGGCAACCGGGTGCCATTCGAGCGCCGGTTCGGGTGGGACGGCGGCCACCGCGGCCGGCGCGGCGGCGGGCACGGGAACCGGGACCTGGGCCAGGGACGGAGCGGCAGCGAACAGGCCGGAAACGACCGCGAGGACAAACAATCGGGTATACATCGGGGGTGGATGGGATGGAACGAGGGCCTTGGGGAAACCCAGGGCGGGGCGGCCACCAGTCCAGCCCGCCAAGGTCGATGACTGCAAGCGGGGACCACGAAGCAGCGAAACCGGTGAACCCGCACTCCCAGGATCGGTCAATTTCCACATCGCTCATGCGCGCCTTCCATTCCGGCCAGGCACGTGCACAGCGCAAATCGACCCCCAGATCGCCATGAAATCGACCCGTATACTTCCCACCGCGGCCATCGCCGCCGCCCTCCTTGCCGTCCTAGCCAGCGGCTGCAGCAAGCAGGAACGCTCCGCCACCAGCGAAAAGGTCAAGGAGGCCGCCGTCGATTCCGGAGCCGCCATGGCCAAGGCCTGGGATGACGTGAAGGCGCATACGTATGAAAAGCGCAGTGACTTTCAGGACGGCTTCAAGGCGCTGACCTCGAAGATGGATTCGGAGATCAGCCAGCTGCGCGCCAATTATTCCGAAGCCAAAGCCAACGCCAGCCGCAAGGCCGCGATGGAAGAGCTGAAGAACTCCGAAGCCGACTATAAGGAAAAGCTCGCCGCCGTCGGCAATGCGACCGCCGACACGTGGGACAGCGCGAAGCGGAACGCCATCTCCGCGTGGGACAAGATGCAGGCGGCCTACTACAAGGCGAAGGCGGATTGACGCCAGACTGCCGGGATTTAATCGCGAAGCCACGAACGGACAGAGACGGCGGTGCACGTCGCTGCGCGTGCCCGCAACCCGCCGAGCCACCCACCCCGGCTCTAAAGACAACGCTCTCGAGCCGGAACGATGCAGCGGAACGAATTCGGCGGGTGTGGGCACCCGCCCTCCATGGCAGGTGAATCGTTCAGACTTCCGTTCGCTCTCCTCGCAAAGAGCAATCCATGGAGGGACGGTGCCCCCACCGTCCAGGGCTGCCTAACCTGCGACGGAACGTCCACTAATCGGTGTAGGGCCGGCGCCCCACCCACGGGCTTAAAACGGCTTTGAATATTCCGCGAGCAGCGCCGCATCGACATCGACCCCGAGGCCCGGGGCGGTCGGCACGGCCACGCTGCCGCCTTCCGGAGAAAAACGCGGCGTGGTGAGCAGGTCGCGCAGCGGATTTTCCGTTCGATCCATTTCGAGGAACGGCTCGCGCGCGCGCCGCCGGCCGGGCAGCACATCGATCGTGCTGAGGAAATGCAGGCCGACGGCGAACGCGATGCCCGTGCCCCAGCAGTGCGGCGTCACTTCCACGAAATGCGCCCGCGCGAGCGCGGCGATCCGCTGACCCTCGGTCAAACCGCCGCACGCACAGAGATCGGGCTGTGCAATGTCCACCGCTTCCGCGGCGAAGAGTTGCTGGAAGCCGTGCACCCCGTACTCGCACTCGCCGCCGGCGATGGGAATCCGGGTCTGCCGGCGGAGCTCGCGGTAGCCGGCATAGTCGTCCGGCGAAACCGGCTCCTCGAACCAGCCGATGTCGTGCTCCGCGACGCGATCCACGAGCGCGCGCGCCTCGGTCAGCAGATAGGCATGGTTGGAATCGATCATGAGCTGGATGTCTTGACCGATCGCCGCGCGCACGGCGGCGACGTTGCCGGCATCCTCCTCGACGCCGAGGCCGACCTTCATCTTCACGGCGCGAAAACCTTGTGCGACATACCCGGCCGCCTCGCGGGCGAGCCGATCCCGCAGGCCAGGTTCGCGGTCGAAGTAGAGGCCGGTCGCGTAAACGTTCACGCGCGAACGGCGTGGTCCGCCGAGCAGCACACTGACCGGGGCGTGGAGGAGTTTCCCCTTCAGATCCCAGAGGGCGATGTCGATCGCACTGATCGCGGCCAGCAGCACGCCGCGCCGGCCAAAGTCGAGGCCGCGTACGTGCATCGCCTGCCAGAGCGCGCCGTTGGCCAGCGGGTCGCGACCGAGGAGCAACGGCGTGAAAAACTCGATGCCCGCGCGGATCACGCCCGCCGGGCCGTAGCCCTCGCCCCAGCCGTAGGTGCCGTCGTCGGCCGTGACGCGTACGAGGCAGACCGTCCGGCGATCGTACTCCCACTGCGAATAGGAAAACGGCTTCTGCAGCCGCTGGCTCACCACGAAGGTTTCGATCCGGGCAATGTTGGGCATGGGGCGGGGAGAATAGAATCCCTCCCGCGAACGACGCGGAAGCATAAATCCGATCGGCTGGCGGCCCAAAGTAGGAATCCAGGAAACCATCCCGTGGGGTCGGCGGGCCGCGCCGGGTGGGCCACGGTCGAACGTCTTTGATCGGGAACGATGCAGTGGAACGAAATCGGCGGGTGTGGGCACCCGCCCTCCATGGTAGGCGGATCGTTCAGACTTCCGTTCGCTCTCCTCTCCAAGAGCAATCCATGGAGGGACGGTGCCCCCACCGTCCAAGGCTGCCTCACGTGCGACGGAACGTCCACGGATCGGTGTAGGGCCGGCGCTCGTCCACGCCTCAATCGGGCCGCGGCATTTCTCGGTCCACTCCATTCCATCCCGCTGCTCTCGCAGCGGGCTACACCGCCAAGTTCGGACTCCAACGGCCGGAAAGAAAAAGTGGGGATATTGTTCACAACGTCCGTCGGCGCGGACACTCATGCTCCGCCGCGCTGTCGGAAGTGCGGGCGGCACCACTTCCGGGCACGAAACGTCCCACCTTCAGTCTCTCTCACTGCTTGCGAGCCACCGCCATCCGCCCAACTTTCCTGGATCCCTTGCGACGATGAACGTTTTTGGTTCCTCCGACGAACACCAACCCGTGACCTGGGTGCGCGGTTACCCGATTTATGCGGCGCACCTGGTCGTGGGCATTTTCGTCGCGTCGATGATTGCGACCTCTGTCCTCATGGCGATCGGGGCGACGAGCATCCTCGGCTGGCTCCGGTTCAGCAGCGAGGCCGTGCTGCGCGGCGAAGTCTGGCGGATCCTCTCCTACGGTTTGGTGAATCCGCCGAGCCTGTGGTTCGCCGTCGATATGCTGATGATCGTGTGGTTCGGCCGCGAGTTGGAGAGATTCTTCGGCCGGCCGACCTTCGTGGCGCTGTTCGCCTGCCTCTATGTCCTCTCGCCCGTCGTGCTCACCCTCATCGGCCTACGTCAGCCCACGAGCCTGAACGGGGAAACCGGGGCGTTCGCGCTCTTTATCGCCTTCGCGACGCTCTATCCGAATGCGATGATGATGTTCAACCTGCTCGCCAAGTGGGTCGCGCTCATCCTCGTCGGCCTCTACAGCCTGATGGCACTGAGCAACCGCGACCTCGTCGGCTTGATTACGCTCTGGTCCACGATCGGCTTCGCCTTTGCGTTCGTCCGTCACCAGCAGGGTCACTTCCGCCTCCCGAGTTTTCGCCTCAACCGCAACACGCCCAAACTCCGGGTGCTGCCGGACCTCGACCGCAAGCAGGTCGCGGTACCACGGGACACCTCGATGGCCGAGGTCGACGCGTTGCTCGACAAGATCGCGAAGTCCGGAATCGCCAGCCTCACCGCGAAGGAACGCGCCCGGCTGGATGCGGCGCGGGATGATTTGCTGAAGAAGCCGGGTCGCCGCTGACGCTTGGGCCGGGCGCAACGCCCGGCCTAGTTTTCACCGCGCAGGCGGTGAAAGGGATTCTTTTTGGGAATAGGGTCGATGCTGCCGTGAGCGAGTCGGCGTGGCCCTGCCCGTGAGGGCAGGGAGTTCTCAATCGCTTCGCTTAACGTCGTCCCGCTGCTCACGCAGCGGGCTACCAATTCGAAGTCCGAATAGGAACTCCACCATCTCCCCCGTTTCACCGGCCGCCGGTGAAACTTAGGCTTCGCGCGCAGCGCGAAGCCCAAGCGTTTACGCAGCGAGCGGATGACAGCAGCGGGCGAGATGCTTGTCCGTGATGACGGGTACGCGCTGGAGGGCGAAGATCGCGCCCGGTTCCCACAGGAGGGTCCGGAGGGGCTCGAGGAATTTCTTCGGGAGTTCCGGATCCGCGACGTTGCCGAGGATGGCCAGCGTCTGCCGCGAGGCCGGCAGTCCGAGCCACTCCAACACGCCGAAGATGCCACTGCGCTCGTGCACCGCGTTAATCTCGTCCCAACCCGGTCCCGGCGTGCCGCGCAGTCCCATGTGGGCCGCGACATAACCGGTGAGTGCGGGATACTCCGTGAGTTCCTGCAACAGGGCGGGACAGCGGGCGATGACTTGCAGGGCCTCCATCCGCGTAATCCGGAAGCGGGCGAGAAACTCCCGCACGTCGGCCGGCACGAACTCGAGGTAGGGCCGCCATTCCAGCGGGCCGCAGGTCTGCGCCGCCGAGGCCAGTGCTTCCTCACTCGGCTGGAGGCCGATCCACTCGTCACCATAGAGGCGCTCGAAGGTGACTTCCGGCCAGGCCGTGACGCGATAGGTGACACCGGCGTGCGACCAGGAAAGGGCCAGGGGCAGGGCAAATTTTTTGGCTCGGCGAAGTGAGTTCATGCCGCCCATCTTAGCCGGAGGGTGGGTCATAGCCTGTCCCAGCCTCGAACGCCCGCGCAGATTTTTGAAAAAAGAACGGAATGAGAAACAGCTAAGCCATCCGGGCGTGGACGAGCCCCGCCCCTACCCTTCGCAGGGGCGCGCCTCGTGCGCGCCCGCAGCCTCCTTCCGCCCACCTCGTCCACCGCCTCCTCCCGCCACCTTCCGTGACTTCCCCCACCTCCTCCCGCGCCCAGTTGTCCCGTCCGCCGCTCGAGCGGATGCTGAAGATTCACGATGAACTGCGCCGCGGCGCGCTGATCAACTGCACGAAGCTGATGCAGACGCTCGAGGTCTCGCGGAAGACCGTCGTGCGCGACATCGCGTTCATGCGCGACCGCCTCGATCTGCCGATCGAGTTCGACGTGCAGATCCAGGCGTACCGCTACACGCAGCCGGTGAACGCGTTTCCGACCGTCCACATGACGGAAGGCGAGCTGCTCGCGCTGCTCGTGGCCCAACGGGCGCTTCAGCAATACCGCGGCACGCCGTTTCATCGTCAGCTCGAAGTCGCCTTCGAGAAACTCGCGGGCGGACTGCGGGACCGGATCTCGTTTTCGCCGGCCGACGAATTGCGCGCGGTGTCGTTCAAGAACATCGGACTCGGCCGCACCGATCTCGCGGTTTTCAACACGCTCAGTTCCGCGGTGCTCCGGCAGGAGGAGATCGTCTTCGACTACCGCAAACCTGGCGTCGCCAAGAAATCGTCGCGCCGCGTGCGCCCCTACCATCTGGCGAACCGCGAGAACTCCTGGTACCTGATCGGCTTCGACGTCGAGCGCGGCGGGCTCCGGACCTTTGCCCTGCCGCGGATCGGCGCAGTCGCGCTGACGAAGGAAAATTTTGCACGTCCCGCGGATTTTTCGCCGGAGAAGTTCTTCGCCAACGCGCTCGGCGTGCTCGGCGGGACCGGCGACTATCAAGTCGTGATCCGCTTCACGTCAGCCGTCGCCGAGCGCGTGCGGGAACGCGAGTGGCACGAGTCCCAGGAAATGCGCGACCTCCCCGGCGGCGGACTCGAGTTGAAGCTGCGACTCGGCGCGCTGATGGAAGTGGAGCAATGGATCCTCGGCTGGGGCGCCGCCGCCGAAGTAATCGGACCGGAGGAGTTGCGCGCCAGCCTGCGCAAGACCGTCGCCGCCCTCCGGAAAGTGTACGGGAGCTAAGGCGAAGTAAGAATTAAGAAGGAAGAATTAAGAGACCGGGGGAGTGGAGTCCGATCCGGATTCAACCACGAAGACACGAAGTCACAAAGGTGCCTGACGCTTCGTGCCTTCGTGTCTTCGTGGTTAACCGCTCGATTCCTCACCCCACCCTCACCACTCGTCCACTCGCGGCCGAATCGTACACGGCCCGCACCAGCGCGACGGCTTTCCGACCTTCCGCGCCATCAAGCGACGGAGCGCGGCCGGCCTGCAGGGCATCGACGAGATCCTGCAGTTGCCGTTGATGGCCCACAAAGCTGATCGCATCCGGGCGACTCGCGCCGGAGCCGAGGGCGCCGTCGATTCGGGTGGCGCGAATGGCTTCGTCTTCGGGCTGCGGCATCCGGAATTCCCAGCGCACGAGGTGATCGTTCTCGAGGACGATCGAGCCGTTCTCGCCGCAGATTTCGATTCGACGCTGCCAGCCCGGCCAGGGCGCCGTCGTGGCCTCGATCACGCCGAGGGCGCCATCGGCATACCGCAGCGAGCCACTGACGGTGTCCTCCCCTTCGATGCCGGTGTGCACCCGGCGGGCGGACCACGCAAAGACCTCGGTGGGAAGTCCGGCAAACCATTGCAACAAGTCGACGGCGTGGATCGCCTGGACCATCAGCGCGCCGCCGCCGTCGACGGCGAGCTGACCCCGCGTCCCGGTATAATAATCGGCCGTGCGGTGCCATTTCACGTAGGCGCTCGCGAGCACGAGCCGGCCCAGCCGGCCGGCGTCGATCGCGGCCTTGGCCGCGCGGGCGCCCTCGCCGAATCGTCCCTGAAAGATCGGCGCCACCCGGACCTTGGCCTCGGCCGCAGCGCGCAGGATCGCATCGACCCGGTCGGGGGTAATCTCGATCGGCTTCTCGATCACGACATGCTTGCCCGCGCGAATCGCGGCCAGCGCGGGTTCCAAATGGGCGCCGCTCGAGGTCGTGATGCACACGACATCGAGATCGGGACGGGCCACCAGTTCCTCGATCGTCGAACCGGCGAAGACGCCGCCGTGCTTCGCGGCAAAGGCCTGCGTCTTCGCCGCGGTCCGCGATGCCACCCCGACCAGGCGGGCGCCCTTCAACCCGGCGATCGCCTGCGCGTGAAACTCCGCGATCATCCCGAGCCCGAAAATCCCAAAGCCAATCGGGCGCCCCCCGGAGCCGGGCGAGCCGGAAGAAGTCGAAGACACGTTGTTCAAGAGGATCAGCAGGAAGCCGCCCGCGCAGTGACGCAAACCCGGAGGCGGAGGGTTGGCTGAATCTGCGCCCCCGGCGTCATCGGCGGATGATTTCCGCCGCTCAGCGCCGAAACATCCGCGTCGCGCGACGCCACACCCCGCCGACCACATCCAGCACATCCCACGGCAGGCAGCGCCCGAAGGAAAAGTAGCGGTGACGCACAGCGCGGGCCTCGCGGATTTCCACCGGGGAGGCGGCGCGCTTTCCGGTCGCCGGCACCGCGGCGATCCGCAGTGGGAGTGGCTTGAACCGCACGCGGCTCTTCCACAGCCGGACATTGAATTCGTAGAACGCCTGCGGGCCGAGCGCGGGATCGAACCCGCCGTTTTCCGCGAAGAGCGTGGCCCGATAAAACGTTCCGCTCGACGGCAGGAAATTTCCCGCCGCCGCGTTCACCTGCGAGTGCAAGCGGAGGATTTCGCCGTCGTCCGTCGCCACTTCGCCCGCGACGATTCCCGACTCGGTTTTCTTCATCCAGTTGTGGGTCTCGCTCAGGACCATGTCGCCCACGAGCCGATCTCCGGGCTGGAGAAAAAGCAGCCACTCGCCCTTCGCCGCCGCGATGCCGGCGTTCAGTGCTTCGGAGTCGGAGATTCCCGTCACTGGCACAACTCGCGGGCCCGCCCGCTCTGGCGTCGCCGGGCTCGACTCCAACCGGCCTCCACTGCGGTCCAGCAACAACACCTCAGGCTGGAGCCAGCGTTGCTCACGAATGCTCGCCAGCGTGCCGGTGAGGAGTGGCGTGGATTCGTCACAAGGGACGATGATGCTGATGACGGGCGGGGCGGACATGAGCGGGCCGGCGTCCACCGTGCCAGCCGGATCGGGCTGCGCAAGCGTGGGCCACGAACGAAGTGTGGCCCTGCCCGTGAGGGCAGGGATTCGAAACGTACTGTCAGTCGGATCGACGAACCCTGATGCGACCGCCGCCGACCCGGCACCCGGCGGATTGCACCGGGCGCCCACCCTTCCCACGCTCCGTCCCGATGTCAGCGTCTCCGATCCTTTCGATCATCGTCGTGGCGTACAAATCGCGCGACGAGATCGCCGGCTGCCTCGGCTCGTTGCCGTCGCTGATCGACGGACGTCCCGTGGAGGTCGTGGTCGTGGACAATTCGCCCGATGACGGGACCAGGGAAATCGTGCAGCACGATTTCCCCGCCGTGGCGTACCTGCCGGCGCCGTCCAACCTCGGCTTTGGTCGCGCCAACAATCTCGGCTATGCGCACACCCACGGGGACTTCGTGCTGTTCCTCAACCCCGACACCATCGCCAACGCGCCGGCCCTCGCCCACTGCCTCGCGCGACTCCGGGCCGACGAGCACCTCGGGTTGATCTCACCGCGGCTCGAACTGGCGGACGGAACCATGGACCTGGCGTGCCGGCGTTCGATCCCGACGCTCTGGGATGGATTCTGCCGGGCGAGCGGACTCGCGGCGCTGTTTCCGCACGTGTCGTGGCTGGCGCGTTACAATCTCACCGACCGCCCCGTGCAAGGCACGTACGAGGTCGGCGCGATCAACGGCGCCTTCATGCTCGGCCCGCGACGGATGTTTGAAGAAGTCGCGCCAGACGGGGCCGTCTTCGACCCGAAGTTCTTCATGTATGGCGACGATCTCGATCTGTGCATCCGGGTGGCGCGAGCCGGCTGGAAGATCGGGTACGACGGCCGCGTGCGGATCACGCACCTGAAGGGCATGAGCGTGGCGAAGGACTTCGACGTGATGTCGCGGGCGATCTTCGACGCCAACCGCGACGTCTACCTCAAGCATTTCAACCCCCACGACTCGGCGCTCGTGCGATGGAAGTATCAGGCGGCGTTCGGAGCGTGGAAGTGGGTCGCGCGAGTGAAAGCGGCTTTGACAGGATATCGGCGCGTGAAGCCGCTTTAGACCAAGGAAGAAGGAAGATACCGGGCGGTTTTGGACAGGATGTACAGGATGGGCAGGATTCGGAGGGGCTTGTGGGTCCGAAGTTTTTCCAGGGCCCAATCGTCGTATTCCTGGCCGACGTTAATTGGCTCGGCGTAGCCCTGCCGGTGACGGCAGGGACTTCTTTATCGCTGCGATTAACGTCGTCCCGCTGCTCACGCAGCGGGCGACGATGCTGGCCGACACTCATCTCCGAATCCTGAAAATCCTGTCCATCCTGTCCAAATGATCGGGACTGGGAGCGGATCGGAAATTCCCGAGCAGGTTTTGGACAGGATGCGCAGGATGGGCAGGATTCGGAGGGACTTGTCGGTCCGAAATCGATCGGCTCGGCGTGGCCCTGCCGGTGAGGGCAGGGACTTCTTCACAACGCCCGACGTCTCCACCCGGTGGCGGGGTTGACTCCTCCCGCGGCGCAAGACCAACGTTCGCGCACCCCATGTTGTCCCGCTTGCTAACGTGGCTCGATCAGTCGGGGACGCATTACTGGACCGTGGCGTGGGTGACCTTTGGCTTGGTCGTCGCGCTGGCGGTGGTCACGACACTCTTTCCGAGTCCACGCCGCTGGTGGCATCATCCGGGCTGTTTCGGCGCGTTGTCGTTGCTGGCGATCCTGGCGTTTCGGTGGCCGGTGCTCGTCTATAATAGTCAGCTCGCCGACCCGGATGAGAGCCAGCTCATCGCGGGCGCACTCACGCTGAGTCAGGATCCCGTTTACTGGCGAAGCGTCGATGGCACGACGCACGGCCCGTTGGCGGACGCTCCGTTGTTGCTGCCCCGGCTGGTGGGCGCTCCCCTGGACTTCACCTCGGCCCGCGGGGTGAGCGTACTTCTGGCCTGGGTCACGGTGCTCGCAGCCGCTTCGATCTTTCGCAGCCGGGTCGGTGAAGGGTGGGCCCGGCTGCTGGTCCTGCCGTTGCTCGCGACCTTCGCCTTCACGCACAACTGGTATTTCGCGCAATATGGCAGCGAGCATGCCCCGGCCGCGCTGCTCGCCCTGGGCTGCGCCCTGTTGCTTACGGCCACGCCGGCGGCCGGACGACCCCGGCACCGCCAACTCTTCCTGGCGGGTCTGCTGCTCGGTCTCGTGCCATTCGGAAAGTTGCAGCTGGCGCCGATGGCGCTGTGGGCGGCGACATCGGCGGCGGCCTGGGTCGGCTTTCTTTCCGGTGAAGAGGCGCGGCATCGTCGCCGGGCGCTCGCCGCTCTTGCCACGGGCGCTGTGACCGGGCCGGCCCTGCTGGTGGGGCTGGTAGTCGCAACCGGCAGCGGACCGGATTTCTGGGACTCTTACCTCGTCAACAATCTCCAGTACGCCGGCTCGCGCTGGTTCACGTGGCGGGAAACGCCCGCCAAGTTTCTCGAGCTGAGCGAGGTCGCCGAGGGCTTCAGTCCATTCTTCTTCTGGGTCGTGGGAATCTCCGCCTTCGGATTCCTCGGCTGGCGGCGGTTCGATGCGTGGTATCGTTGGGCCACGCTGTTCACCGCGGGACTGCTCCTCTCCGCCTGGTACGCCACGATGGCACCGGGCCGGATGTTCATGCACTACGTCCAGTTGCTGATGTTCCCCGCCGGGCTCTTTGGCGGCATGATGGGTTCAGCGCTCCTCCAGGCAGAAACCCGTTTCACTTCGGACACGAGCCGGCGGATGGGATGCGGCGCGTGGCTGATGGTCGTCGTTCTCGCGGCTGGCCTTGCCCCCCAGATCCTCTGGCGCGCGCAGACTGATTTTCCGCTCCGCAACTATTACAGTGTGACCCACGGGGCGCTGGCCCAATCCGAGGTCGCCCGTGAAATCCTGCGGCACGCCCGGCCCGGCGAACGCATGGCAATCTGGGGCTGGATGCCAACGTACTGGGTGGAGACGGGACTCGTTCAGGGCACGCGCGACGGCAACTGCGCGCGGCAACTGGAACCAACGCCCGTTCGGGATCGTTATCGGGCACGCTTTCTGGCCGACCTGCGGCGACTCGCTCCGCCGGTTTTCGTCGATGCGGTCGGCGGCGACAATTTCAGCTATCAAGATCGGACGGCCCACGGGCACGAAAATTTCGCCGAACTGCGGGACTATGTCGGGGCGCAGTATCGATCGGCAGCAGATGTCGGTGGGGCGCGGATCTATGTTCGTCGCGACCGACCGGCTGAAGCGACACCACGGAAGAATTAAGAAGGAAGAAGGAATAACCCGGGCCGAGGTTCGGGCGGATGTCAGGCTCCGGAGGCGACGTTTCGCGTTTCGCCCGATTTCTTCCTTCTTCCTTCCTCCTTCTTACTTTCTCCAAAAAGCGCTTCCAGCCCGCTCCGAAAAACATCCCCGAGGACAGGATCCTGGTCGCGCCGTCGCTGAAAACGACAGCTGCGGAACTGGATTCACGGGTCGGGAGACCCGTGCCACGCGGCGATGGTCACCCGGCACCACCCCGGAAATGGGTGCTCTGGCGTGTCGCTGGAACGCCGGGCGGCCGTTCGCATGCCGACATGAACGAAATCAGCCCAGGAACCTGGCAGCCGAAACAACGCCTGCGGACGGCGGCACTGCTGGTCGCTCTCGCCGTGGTGCAGGTCCCGGCCCCGAACCACGCCCGGGCGGCGGACGCCGCGCGGACCTCGGAAACCGCGTCCGCACTTTCCCTCCGGATGCTCCAACTGCGCACCGAGATCGCCGAACACGATCGCCGCTATCACCGCGACGCGACACCCGCGATCAGCGACAGCGATTACGATCGCTTGAAACGTGAGCTGCGCGATCTCGAGGCGGCCTTTCCGGTCCTGGCCACGAGTCTAGGGGCCTGGGCGGAACTGGGCGACGACCGCAGCGGGCTCTTTCGCACGGCCTCGCACCGGGAGCCGATGTTGAGTCTCGAAAAGGCCTACTCCGAAGCTGAGCTCCGCACCTTCGATCGGCGCGTGTCGCGTCAGCTTGGAGGTGGCGAGGTCGATTACCTGATTGAGCCGAAGTATGACGGCTTCGCGATCAGCCTGACCTACGAGCAGGGCGTGCTGGTCCGCGCCGTAACCCGGGGCAATGGACTCGAGGGCGACGATCTTACGTCCCACCTTGCCCGGCTGCGCGACTGTCCCCGGGAACTGCGCAAACTCGGTCCCGACGGAAGGCCCAACCTGATTCCGCAGCGAATCGAAATCCGGGGCGAAGTCTTTGTGACCTCGGAGGAATTCGCGCGCTACAACCGCGAACGCGAGGCGACCGGCGAACCGCTTGTGACCACCCCGCGAAGTCTTGCCGTCGCCGCGATGCGCCGGAGCGAAAGCGAGGCGGGCTGCGCGCTCGAGCTCGTGTGTTACGCCTTTGGCGAGTGCGAACCCATCTCGATGCTGCCGCCGACCCAGGCGGGCTGGCACGAGCGGATGCGCGCGTGGGGAATGCCCGGCGTCGACCATGTCTGGGCCGCCCGCGGCCCTCTCGAAGTCATTGCGGCGGTGGAAGCGGTTCGGCAGGCCCGGGCGAACTTCCCGTTTCCCACCGATGGCGCGGTGGTGAAGCTAAACTCCCTCGCGGGTCAGCAGGAGCTCGGTCGTTCGGAATCCGCGCCGCGCTGGGCCATCGCGTACAAGTTTGCGCCCTCGCGCCGGGAGACCCAGCTGATGGGCATCACGGTGCAGGTGGGCCGGACTGGGGTGCTTACTCCCGTGGCGGAACTCGCGCCGGTCGAGCTCGATGGCGCCACCATCCGCCGCGCCACGCTGCACAACCGGGCGGAGATTGCGCGCCGCGATGTGCGGGTCGGTGACTTCGTCGAGATCGAGAAGGCCGGAGAAATCATCCCGGCGATCGTTGGCCTCAATCTGGCGAAGCGACCGTCGTCCGCGATCCCGTATGAATTTCCGCAGGTGTGTCCCTCGTGCGGGATGCCCGCCGAAAGTCGGAGCGGCGAGGTCGCGATTCGCTGCAGCAATTTCGACTGTCCGGCCCAGGTGCGACGTCGACTGGAATACTTTGCCTCGAAGGAGGGCGTCGAGATCGCCGGACTCGGGCCCGCCACGATCGATGCGCTGGTCAGTCTTGGAGGCGTCCGGGAGCCAGCCGACCTCTATCGACTGAAGTCGGCCGACCTGACCGCGCTCGGGAGCGACCGGATCGCCGGACAGATTGAAGCGGCGATTGCCGCGAGTCGCACGGCCGAGCTCTGGCGCTTCATCGTCGGCCTGGGCCTGCCGCATGTGGGCACCGTCACGGCCCGCGAGCTGGCGCGGCGCTATGGGAGTCTCGAGGCGCTGGCCAACGCGGGGGCCAAGGAGGAAAAGGTGCCGGCGGCGGTGGCGGCTTACCTGGCCGAGCCACGGCAGCGTGCGATGCTGACGGCATTGATCGCGGTCGGCGTGCAACCACGTGCCCCGGGTGCGGCCGGCTCCGGGCGGAGCAGGGTGGCCGGAAAGGTCTTCGTCCTCACCGGCACGCTCGACTCGCTGACCCGCGCGCAGGCCACGGAGAAGATCGAGGCGGCGGGCGGAACGGTGAAGAGCGCCATGACCAGGGGCGTCGACTTCCTCATCGTGGGCCGCGAGCCGGGAGCGAAGCGAGAACAGGCCCGGGC
>CANJCM010000043.1 GCA_947472765.1 Opitutia bacterium | reverse complement strand
CCGGCGGGCGCGACACTCAGGGTCACCTCGCCACCGGCGATGACCGTGGCCGGTGCGGGCTGCTGGGTAATCGTCGGGGCGGCGCCATCGATGGTCAGGCGGACGATCCCGCGGGCGAAACGTTCACCCGGGACGACGTACCCGCCCATCAGCAGGATGGAACCATCGTCCTGCATCTGCATTTCGGGCCAGGCCGAATACCGCAGGCTGCGGGCCACGGGCGAAACAAACGTCGGGTCATAGGTGCCGTTCGGATTAATCCGCACCAAGCCGGGCGCCGGCATGCCGTTGTAAGCTTCGAAGTTGCCCGCGAGGAGGATACGGCCATCGGCCTGTTGCACCATGGCCTCCACCGCCGGGAAGTCGGTCGACGTCACGGGCGTGGTGGTCCAGGCCGGTCCGGCGTTACCCGAGTTGAAGGTGGTATCGAGCGATCCGTTGGCGTTCAGCCGGGCCAGCCCAGGCTGGTTCGTCGTCGTGCCGTCGATCGTGAGCGACTTGAAATTACCCGCGATGACGATCTTGCCGCTGGCCTGCACGACGACGTCGAGGAACTCGCGCCGTGACGCGGTGTTGACCGTGACGGTGGCCGGCGACGCTGTCGGACGCAGCGGATCGGTGACGGATTGCGAGGTGTAGGTCCCCACAATCGTCGGAGCCGTGACGATCGCGAAGGTGGTGTCGCGTGAGCCATTCGCGTTCAGGCGGGCGAGACGGGTAACCCCGCCGGTGGCCGGATAGCGGACATAGGCGCGGTTGGAGGCATCCACCGCGAGCACCTCGATCCCAAGGCGGGTCACTGACTGCAGCGGCCCGACAGATTCACCCGACAGCGGCGTGCCGCGCGCGGGAGTGGCCACCTGATCGAGTTCCGCCGTGTATCCGGTATCGAGAGAACCATCGACGTTCAACCGACGCAGGTTCTCCCCATTCACGATTTCCTGATCTTCGGGGAACCGGGCCGTAATGAGCGTCTTGAAGTCGGGCTGCACAAACGCGAAGTCCGGGTTCGGCCCGCCCGCCGGGGCGGCGGTCGTCGTCAGACTGGAGTCGACCGAGCCGTCCGGCAGCAGCCGGCGGAAGAAACGGTTTTGCGCGTAGTCTTCGGCAATCACAAAAATCCGGCCGTCACCGACACGAGCGAACGAGAAGTAGAAGCCACCCGACGACAGCGCGGTGCTGAACGGCGTGGTCGCCACCGAGCCATTCGCCTGGAGGTCGAACATGATGCCATTGGTGTTCGACACTCCGGCAACATAGGTGCTGTAGCCGCCGATCGTGTGACCGTTGGCGGTCCTCACGAAAGTGAGCGGAAGGACGGTTGTCCCCATGCCATCGATGCTCGTGGATTGCACCGTGCCGTTTGCAGAGAGGATCGCGACCCGCGGGACAGCCACTCCATTCAGGTGCGAGAAGTTGCCACCGATGAGGTAGGAACCATCCGCCCGAAGCCGAATCTGACTCACCCCGGTGTTGGAGGATTCGCTCGGATCCGTGATATCGTAGCGCACCGGGGAAGTGAACTCCGAGGCCGGAACGCGCGTGCCGTCGGCGTTGCAGACGACCATATCCATCGGCGAGCCGGCAAACTTGTCGCCGGGCAGAGGGAGTAGATCCGCATTGATAAAGCTGGGCTTGGAGACCGTGAAGGTCGAGAAGGTCGAGTCGAGCGAACCGTCAGCATTCAGCCGGATGAACGGAATCAGGCCGACGCCGTTCACCGTGAAACGGCCGCCGAGCACGATCTTGCCGGTGGATTGGATCATCAGCCCGCGGATCGCACCGAAGGAGGTGGTGAATCCAGCAGCCGTGAACGTGCTATCACGGCTGCCGTCGGCGTTCAGCCGAACGATGCCCACCGTACTCGCAGTGCCGTTGAAGTTGTTGAATTCACCCGCGACGAGAATCTTGCCGTTGCTGTCGACCCGCGGGGTCGCATACAGCCCGCGACCGCCGCTGAACGTCGTAACAACAAAAGAGGTGTCGAGTGACCCATCTGTGTTCAGGCGGAAGAGGCCCGAACGGCCGGTGCCGTTCACATTCGTGAACTGACCCGAAACGATAAGTTTGCCGTCCGTCTGGAGGACAAATCCCGTGACGTTGTTTTCAGTGGAACCGGGATCAAAGGTGTACGGTGCGAAACTGCCGTCCAGCGTGCCGTCATTGAAGAACCGGGCGATGGTGGCCTTTGCCGTCGTGCCAAGATAGCGGCTCGTGTCCACGGCCGCATAGAACTTGCCCGAAACGGCGAGCACGCGGGACGCGAGCGAACCGTATTCAGCAGGATACTTCGTTTTGAAGGCGGCATCCGGGGTGCCGTCCGCCAGGTAGCGGGCGATACCGGCGCCGCGTTCCGACATCTGCGTCCCAGCGGACTGGCGAATCCGGGCGCTGACCAGGAACGAACCATCGGAAAGAACCTCGCCCCAGCCGGAGGCCGGTCCCGCAAATTGCGGGGGCGTGAAGCTCTCATCGAGAATCGAGGAGTCGACGACGAAGCTTGCGGCGTGGCTGACGGTGCTGCCCGCCGCGCTGCCGACGACAACGTCGAAGAGCGCTCCGTCCGTCGCCGCATTGAGGGTGACCGGGAGCGTGGCATTGGTCGCACCGGGGATGTTCGCTCCGTTGCGGCGCCATTGATAAGTCAACGTACCGGTGCCGGAAGCCGTGACGCTCAGCGTCGTGGAACCGCCCACCGCCACCGCGGCGGAGACGGGGTTCGCCGTGATCACCGGCTTGCTCGAAAGAGTGAGAGTCGTCGCCGTCGGCACCACGCGATCGAGGCGGGTCGTATCCTGGTCCATGAAGACCATCGTATTGCCGAAGAACTTCACTGTACCCACGGCCCCCGAAGCACCCCTGTCACCACTGGTGTCGACGGTGGCCGTCGCGGTGAAGGCACCCGTGCCGGCGTCATAGGTATATGTGCCCCGCTCCATGCCGGGGCCGCCGCCGGCATCGGGTGCGCCGTCCTCAGCCATGAAGTACGTCCCATCGGCGAAGAAGGTGATGCAGGCCTGGCCGAGGGCGTCGCCTCCCGCGAAGCTGCCGACCGCCGGGTTGGAAGCATTGGTGACACGGGTGAACGTGACGGAGCCGGCGGTAAGCGTGGTGCCCGAAACCGTGATCGTGGAGGCACCGGTCATGTGCGCAAAGCCCCAGCCGCCGTTCGTATCGCTGCGGACGTTCATCGTGTACTCTCCGCTGCCGGGATTCCAGGTATAGAAACCGCGTTCCATGCCATCGTGCCCGGAGGGGTCCGCCGTGGCATCGCCATCCTCGGCGAGGAAGAAGCGGCCGTCGGCGAGGAACGTGATCACACCGTTGCTATGAGCCGGGCCGGCGTTCGTGAAGGACCAGCCGCCGACGATGGCCGACTGCTGCAACGAGGTGGAACTGCCCACGCTGTTGGTCACGCTGAGTGAATACGTACCGGCATCCGAAGCCTGGAAGCTGCCAATATTGAGGCTCGGCAGCGTGGCACCGGGGATCGGGGTGCCATTCTTCAACCACTGCACCGAGGTGGGCGCCGGAACCGACTGGATCTCGGCATAGAGCGTGAAATTGCTCTGCGGATCCACCGTCTGGCTCGGGCTGATGGACGTGATGTACGGAGTCGGATTGACCGTGAGCGTCGCAGCCGGACTGGTGATCGTGCCGGCCAGGTTCGTCACTTGGACGGAATAGCTGCCGGCCTCTTCACGGGACGGATTGGTGATCGAGAGCGTGCTGCTCGTGGCGCCTGCGATGGTGCTGCCATCCTTGAGCCACTGGTAGGTGAGCGGACCAGTGCCGTCAGCCACGACGCTCAGAGTGGTGCTAACGCCTTCGTTCACCGTCACGGACTGCGGCGGCGTCGTGATCGACCGCGCGGTGGCCGGGACCGTGTGAGCCACGGACGCGCGCGCGACGAAGTTGTCGTAAATCGCCTGTCCCGGGAACAGCAGGGTGCCGTCATCCTGAACGATGAGTCCGGCCACCGTGCTGGAAATTGTCAGACCGTAGACCCCAAACGCCGGATCCTTGGTGCCATCGCTCTGCAGCCGGACGATGCCGACCGTATTCGCGTTAGTAGGACCATAACTGGTGAACGAACCCCGAGCCAGGACCTTGCCATCTTCCTGCAGCAGGAATCCTATCACATTCGAATTCGCACCGGTACCGGGATCAAATGCCACATCAAGCGAACCGGTTGATGTCAGCCGCGCGACCCGATTGCGGGTGGTTCCCCCGTAGGTCGTGAAAGCGCCACCAATCATCACGGACTCCGACCCCGGCGTGCCCGGGATTACGAGGATCGCATTCACCTGGCCGTTGAGCGTTCCAACTGCGAAGCTGGTATCCAGCGAGCCATCCGGTAGCAGCCGGGCGAGATTGGTCTGCGCCGTGCCGTTAAGCGTCGTGAACTGGCCGCCCACAAGGACTCGACCGTCAGACTGCACAGCAGCACCGAGGATCGTTCCGTTGAATCCACCATTCGTATTCAGATTCACCCAGGACGGATCGACCGACCCATCCGCGAGCAAGCGCACGACGCCAGTTCGGGTAACGCCACCATTGTAGGTGAAACTGGTGGGCCCGCCGACGAGCACCTTTCCGTCTGGCTGAAGGAGGATCCAACTCGGCGCAGTGCTCATACCGACCGAGGAATTGAAAGTGCCGTCCAGCGTCCCGTCGGCATTCAAACGCGCCACACGCACGGCTGCGGCACCTCCCACCGTGGTGAAGCCACCCGCTATCATAACCTTGCCGTCGCCGCGCACAGCGAGGGCATTCACGGTGCCATTGATGCTGGTCGCACCCGTCGACCCGGGATTGTAAGTTGAGTCAAACGTTCCATTCGCATTATAGCGGGCGAGGTTGAAACGGGCGACGCCGTCCACCGCAGAGAAACTACCGGCCACGAGGAACTGGCCGTTCGGCAATGCCGCCACCGCATTGGGAATCGCTGCCGCCACCATCGTCGGATTCAATGCCGGGGTGGTTTCCGCACCTGCAGACGTGAGCCGGACGACCGGACCGTGCGTCGCGTTATTGAAGGTGGTGAACTGGCCGCCAACGAGGACGGTGTCGTCCGCCGCCGTCGTTTGGTAAAGCGCAACCGTCAGAGCTTGGGAGTTAAGTCCCGTGCCGACGGCAAACGTGGCGTCGACGGCTCCTGCCGTGGTCAGCCGCGCAACCCGGTTAACCGTGACCGAACCGCCGGTTTGACCAAGCGAAGTAAACGGTCCGGCGACGATGATTTTCCCATCGGCCTGAGCGACGATGTCGTTGACGTTGTTGTTAAATCCGGTGCCGAGCGAACTCAGCGCATCGTAAGCACCCGTGGAAGTCAGGCGTGCCAGCCGGGCTGAGGAGTTTCCGTCGACGTTATTAAACTGGCCACCGATGTAGATCTTGTTCGAACCATCCCGCGCCTGAGCAATCGCCAGCACGGTAGAATCGGGTGCTGCCGGCGTGAAGGTTGTATCAAGCGTGCCGTTCGCCTCGAGCCGGGCGATCCGCGTCCGCGTCGCGTTATTCACTGCCGTAAAGCTTCCACCGATCAGGATTTTTCCGTCCGCCTGCAACGCCATCGCATTGATCGTGCTGTTGACGTCGGCAAAGAAGGACGTGTCGAGAGTCCCATCCGGCATCAGCCGTACGATGCGATTCCGCTGAATCCCGTCGGGATTGAAGGAAAACACCCCGGCGGCCAGAATTTTGCCGTCCGGCTGGACGACAATAGAGAGCACGTTGCCGAAGACGATCGGCATGTTATTGTTGAAAGCGGTATCGAGGGAGCCGTCTTCCATCATTCGCACGAGACGCTTGGCATCCTTCTGCGCCGTCGTGTTCATGGTACCACCGACGAGCACCTTGTGATCGCTTTGCACGGCAAGCGCGCTGATGGGCGTGGGCGAAACGACCTGCGGCACAAAGGTTGTATCGAGGGTGCCGTCGGCATTGAAGCGCGCCACGCGATTGCGGGCTGCCGTGCCGATCATCCGAAATTCGCCCGCCACGACGACGCGGTTGCCCGACGGCGTTCCGTCAACGGCGACTTTGTTGACGCTGTTCTGACTGTTGGAGTCGATGTTGACCGAGAACGCCGAATCGATTCTCGAGCCCGCTGGCTGGGTCACCGGCGCGACGGTCAGCCGGATCGGTTGCGACACGGTCACGGCGATGCCGCTGTTGATCACCACATCGTAAATGTCCGCGTCGAAACGCTTGACCGGGTTGATGACGAGGCTCGCGCCCGTCTGGCCGGCCAGAGGAATTCCACCTCGCCGCCACTGATAGCCCAGCGCCGCACCTGAGGCGTTTACCGTCAGCGTCGCCGTAGCACCTGAAACGGCGTTCACGGTCGTCGATTGAGAACTAATATTCGGGGCCGCATTCGATGCCACAATCACGGCGGCATTGCTGGTGACGGAGCCGTAAACGTTGGAAACGCGCACCGTATAGCTGTCGAGATCCGACAGCTGCACATTATTAAGCGTCAGCGTTGCCGCGGTCTGGCCAGTGAGCAACGTACTGTCCCGGAACCACTGATATTGGAGATTCTCTCCCGTGGCCGTGGCGGTAAACGTCGCTGTTCCTCCCTGGATCGTCGTCGAGTTGGACGGATGCGCGGTGATCGCCGGGACCGGCGCCGCCTCGAGCATAAACAGCGTACCACTGCCCAGCCCTTCGGCAAAGTCCACCCGCGTCGCGGCGGCGATCACCGAGCCGTCCGCCGCAAACCGGAGCGCGTTGATGCCGCTGGAGGGGACAACGAGGATGGAGGGCACGGAAAAGTTGTCCGTCGATCCATCTGCATTGAACCGGGCCAGGCCCAAGCGGGCCGTGCCGTTGACCGTCGTGAAGAAGCCTCCGGTCACAACCCGGCCGTTGGACTGGAGGGCGAGCGCCGAGAGCCTACTGTTGGACAGGGAGAGACTGGCCGCAGCGCCAAAGGTGGTCGTATCCAGAGTTCCGTCGGCATTGAGATGGAGAATGCGATTACGGGTAACGCTGTTGTAAGCCGTGAACGAGCCCGCGACATAAGGGGTCTCACCGGCGAGCGTGGTGGAAAACGGAATCGCGACCGCGTCCGATGTGGTGCTCCCCATGCCGGTGCCAGTGGCCGGGTAAGCGGAATCCGCGAGTCCGGCGGAGGTCAGCCGGATGAATCCGTTCACGGTGACCCCGTTGAACTGGCCGAACGCCCCAGCGACGAGGATTTTGCCGTCAGATTGCAGCGCTAACTGATTTACGGTGCCGTTGAATCCCACCGTTCCGGGATCGAAGGTGGTGTCGAGGGCGCCCGTCGAGGTCAGCCGGGCGATCCGGTTCCGGGAGGTGCCGTTGTACAAAGTAAACGTGCCACCAATGACCACTTTGCCATCTCCCTGCAGGGCGAGCGTGGGCACCGTGCCATTCAGACCGGTGCCGGCGGGGGCAAACGTCGTATCAAGCGTGCCGTCGGCCGCCATCCGGAGAACATTATTCCGATTCGTGCCATTAAAGGCATTGAAACTACCGCCAGCCATCACCCGGCCATCACCCAGCACCGCCAGCGTAATGATGGTCCCGTTGAATCCCGAACCGGCGGCCGTAAAGGTGTCCAGCGTGCCGTCGGCATTCAACCGGGCAAAATTGCTGCGCGGGGTGTCGTCGATGTGGCTGAACGCTCCGCCAATGTACCACTTCCCGCCCGGCGCGGCTTCCAGGGCGAAAACGGAGCCGGGCCGGCGAAACAGCGGCGCGAGCGAATCGAGCGCGCCGACGGCGGTACCAAGCCGGGCAAAGCCCGCCCGGGCGGTGCTGTTGAAACTGCTAAAGATACCGCCAACGTATACCTGGCTATCGGCCTCCCGCAGCAGCAGTGCCTGCACCGTGCTGGTGGCACCGCTGGCCGGATTAAACGTGGTATCGAGTGCTCCTGTCGCATCGATCCTGATCAGCCGGTTGACGTTGGTGGAAGTGCCGTTGAACGACGTAAACAGGCCGCCAACATAGATGCGATTCGTGCTGTCGACTGCGAACGTCACAACGTCGCTGTTGAAACCGTGCGTGGTGCCGGAACCGAGATTGAGCGCCGTATCGATCGTGCCGTCGAGTTTGAGCCGCACCATCCGGTTCGTCGTCCCCGCGGCGCTTCCATTGTAGGTCGTGAAAAGACCGCCGACCAGCAAGCGCAAGTCCGGCGCACCGACGCTTCCAACGTCCTGAAGGGTGAGGACGCGGACGTCGCTGTTGAAGCCGGTGCCGGTGGCGAACGTCGCATCGATGGCGCCGCCATTTTGTCCAAGACGCGCGATACGGGTGGCATTGGTTCCGCTGCCGTTGTAGGTGGCAAAAAGGCCGCCGACGTAGATCGTGTTGGCGTTGGAATCCACCGCGATCGCCCGGATATCCGAAGCAAATCCCGTCCCGGTCTGGACAAATGTCGAATCCACCGTACCCGTGGAAGCGCTGATTCGGACCAGGCGGTTGACACTCGTCCCGCTGAAGAAGTTGAACTGGCCGCCGACAAGATAGTTCGAACCTTGGGCCGCAATCGCGTACACGGAGCCGTTCGCGCCGGCACCACTACCACTCACAAAGCTCGTGTCGAGTGAGCCGTTGGCGTTGAGCCGCGCAATTCGACCGCGCGTGACCTGTCCCGCAGTGGCGTCATTAACCGCCGAGAAGTCGCCGCCGATCACGACCTTGCCGTCCGACTGCACATAGAGCGCCCGGATACCGCCGCCGATGATCGCCGGCGGAGCATAAGATGTGTCAATGGTTCCGTCCGCATTGAAGCGCAGAATGTTGAGGCGCTGCGTCAGCGTCCCACCGGCGTCGCTGGCGCGCGTGAAATCGCCCGCGACATAAAGCTTGTTCTGGGTCGCGTCCGTCGGATGCGTAAAGTAGGCGAAGGCGTTGATGCCGGCACTGGCGATTTCGATGCGCGGCATGAAGCTGGGCCGCGGGCGAAGAACGCCACCGACGTAACTGGACGGCACGACGTCGACCCGGACCGTGCGCGAGGTCGCCGTCGAAGTGTCCGGATCGGTGACAATAACATTGTACAGGCCGGCGTCACTCAGGCTGGCCGAGTTCAACGGCAGGGAGGCGTTGGTGGCACCAGTGACCGCGACTCCGTACTTGTACCATTGATAGCTGAGGGCACCGCTGCCACTGGCGGCCACAGTGAGGGTCGCGGAGCCGCTCACGGTGATGCTCGTCGGAACCGGCTCCGTGGTGATACTCGGAACCGCGAAGACGGCGGAGAGTCCAAATCCAATCGTCGACACACAGAGGGCAAGGGCGGAGCGGAACGTTTTCATGAGACAAAAAATTGCGTAAACTACGGACGCGAAAGTTTCAGGGGTGCACGCAAGACGCGCTCCCCCGGCGAGGGGTGCTAACAATTGCTAAGGTTTCAGAAGGTATCCGTTCCGAGGAGACGGAAACGAAGGGAAGGCAAGGGAAGCGGACGGAAATCGGGAACTCCCGGCATGGTCCCGCGTAGTTCTTCTGTCAAGAGGTGAGGAATTCGCCTTAAAATGCTTAAGGGGAATCTTCTACGTGCATTCAGGCTTACCCTCGGTGGCAGCAAAACCCGGGCCACCCGCCTACTTCCGGTCGTCGATTTGGACAAACTGCCGGTAAAGCGCGGCATAGTGCCCCCCGGCGGCCAGCAGCTCGGTGTGGGTCCCGCGCTCGATAATCCGGCCCTGATCGAGGACAAGGACGAGGTCCGCGTGCCGGATCGTGCTCAACCGGTGGGCCACGACGAAGCTCGTCCGCCCGCGCAACAGGGCGACCAGGGCCCGCTGTAACCGGGCCTCCGTCAAGGCGTCGATTGAACTCGTTGCTTCATCGAGGATTACCAAACGAGGATCCGCCAGCAGGGCCCGCGCAAAACACACGAGTTGCCGCTGCCCGACCGACAGCGCGGCGCCTTTCTCCCCCACTTCCGTGTGCAGCCCTTGCGGCAGCGCCTCGAACAGATCGAGACAGTCAAGCTGCGCCGCCGCCGCCCTAACCTCGGCCTCCGTCGCCTCGGGTCGGGCAAAGCGGATATTTTCCAGAACTGTGCCGCTGAACAAGAAGTTCTGCTGCTGCACCATACCCATTTGACGATGGAGTGAGAGGCTCGTGAGACTCCGGACTTCACGGCCGTCCAACCGCAACTCGCCCTGCGTCGGCAGGTGAAACTTGGCCACCAAGTTGATAATCGAGCTCTTGCCGCTGCCGGTATGGCCGACGAGGGCCACCGTCTGGCCAGGCTCGGCCGTAAATGTCACGTCATGAAGCACTAAACGGCTGGGATCGTAGCCAAAGGAGACGCGATCAAACTCAACTTTGATCCCCGCGCCGTTCCCTGGAGGGCGGGTGCCCCCACCCGCCGCTGGAGGTATTTCGTCATGACTTTCGCGCGGTGGGGGCACCGCGCCTCCAAGGGCGGAGGGTTGGGTTTTGGGTTCTGGGTTCTGCGTTCTGGGTTCTGCGTTCTGGGCTCCGTGTGGCCCGAAGGGCTTCGTGTCCGCCTTCGAACCCAGAACGTTGAACTCAGGACCCGGAACCGCGGCCGACCCACATTCCGCCCTGGGATCCGGCAGGTCCTTCGCGTCGGCCGCGTCCTCCCAATCCGGCTTCGCATCGATCAGCCGGAACACGCGCTCCGCTCCGGCCATCGCGACGAGGGCTTGGTTGTATTGATTCCCAATGACCGCGATCGGGGCGAAGAACTGGTTGGCCAGCAGGAAAAACGTAATCAGGTCGCCCACGCCCATCTGGCCGTGAAACACGCGCCAGCCCCCGAACATCAACAGGATGGCCACAAAGAACTGGCTGTTGAGCTCCAGGATCGGCGTCAGGATCGCGGAGGTCCGGGCCAGCGCGATACTGAACCGCGAGTGGTCGGCGAGCAGGTTGCGGAAGAGTCCGGCATTGGTCTGCTGCCGCACGAAGCCTTGGGTTACGCGAATCCCGTTCACGGATTCGGCGAGCGTCGCCGTCACCCGGCTGAAGCTGTCGCTCGCTGCGCGCGAGTAGTGGCTGAGCTTCACGCGGAAGTGGCGGTTGATGATCCACATCACAGGAGCCATTCCGAGAACCACGAGAAACAGCACCCAGTCCGACCAGGCCATGACCACGGCCGAGAAGAGCATCTGGCCGGATTGAATCATGCTGACGAAGAGCACGTCCTGGATGCCGACGCGCAGGGCTTCCACATCGCTCGTCATCCGGCCGATGATCCGGCCGATCTTCATCCGGTGGAAGAAGCTCATCGGCTGCCGCTGCACCCGCGCAAAAATGTCCGCCCGCAGCCGGTTCACCACGGTCTCGCCGATCTCGAGGGCGAACCGCTGCCGGAAGTGAAACATCCCGTCCGTCCAGAGCGCGAGGGCGAGGTAACCGGCGACGCCCCACGCAAGTCCGCGCACATCGGCGTGCGTGATCGGCCCGCGGATCATCATCGACGTGATCCAGAGGAAGGCAGGGATCTGCGCCGCGCGGATCGTGCTCATCACGATCAAGAGGTTCAGCTTCCGCTGCACCGGCTTGGCGTAGGTGAACAGCCGCCGGATCAGCGACCACTCCAGCGGCTTCTGGATCTCCTCGTCGTCGTCCTCGTCGCGCGGTCGGCGAACGAGTCCGAGATCGCGGATTTCGGGAAGCTTGGCGGCGGGGTCTTTCATCGCGCGGCCTCCTGCACCGAACCGGTTCCGAAATGGAGGGCCGCCGCTCGCCGGCGGGCCTCCTTGATCGAACGTAGCCCTGCGCGTGAGCGCAGGGACCGGCAGGTTCTTTCGAACGAAGAGGTCCCGCTGCTCACGCAGCGGGCTACGGGGAAGGCCAAGCGAGCTACCCGGAAAGCCGCCGCTCGCCGGCGGGACTCCTTGATCGAACGTAGCCCTGCGCGTGAGCGCAGGGACCGGCAGGTTCTTTCGAACGAAGAGGTCCCGCTGCTCACGCAGCGGGCTACGGGGAAGAGCGGACGAGCGACGAGGGAAGCCGAGGCCCGGCGACTAGCGCCGGCCCTACAACCGGCCTTCGCCACGATCAACTGCATCTGGTGCGCCGCACTCATCGGCCACCCTCCTTCAGCTTCAACTGCTGCAGTTCGCGGCCGTCGACGAGTTGCAGGCTCGCGACGTGGAGGTACGGGCCCTGCTGCCGCATCAGCTCCTCATGCGTGCCGCGCTGCACGATCCGGCCGTCCTCCAGCACGATGATGAAGTCCGCGCGGCGGAGCGTGCTCAACCGATGCGCGACGATGAACGTCGTCCGGCCCGCAATCGCGCGATCGAGCGCCTCGAAAATTTCGTGCTCCGTCTCGCTGTCGATCGCCGCCGTGGGATCGTCGAGCAACAGTATCGCCGGCTCGAGCAGGACCGCGCGCGCAATCGCGAGCCGCTGCCGTTGTCCGCCCGAAAGACTGTTGCCGCTCTCGCCGAGGACCGTGTCGTAGCCCTGCGGGAGCTGCAGGATGAAGTCATGCGCCGCCGCGATCCGCGCCGCTTTCTCAACCTGCGCACGCGTCGCCTCGGGGTGGCCGAACGCGATGTTCGCGGCGACCGTGTTCGAGAAGAGAAAGCTTTCCTGGAAAACGAGCCCGATGTTGCGGCGCAGATCATCGAGGTGGAGCTGGCGCGCGTCGATCCCGTCGATGAGCACGCGGCCCGACGTCGGATCGAAGAACCTCGGCACCAGACTCATCAGGACGCTCTTCCCGGCGCCCGTCGCGCCGAGAATCGCCACGCACTGGCCCGCCTTCACCTCGAGGTTGATGTCGCGGACCACCGCCTCGGCGCCGTCGTAAGTGAAAGAGACGTTTTCGAATTCAACCCTCCCCTCGAGCCGCGGCTTGCGGATCGGCTGGGGCGCATTCCGCACCTCGACGGGAGCGTCGAGAATCTCGAAGACCCGCCGGGCGCCGATCAGCGACTGCTGCACCGAGTTCACAATCGTCGCGATGTTATTCACCTGCCCGGAGAATTGTTCGAGCAGGCCGGCGAACACGACGAAGCCGGTGCCGAGCGGAATGCGGCCATGAATCACCAGCCAGCCGCCATAGCCGAGCAGCACCATCATGTTGATCCGCGTCAGGAAACCGATCGCGGGCGAGAACAGGCTGACGCGCCAGAAAATCACCCCCTGCTGCTTGAGCACGGCATCGTTCGCCGCATCGAAATGCGCGCGCTGCGTGGCTTCGCGACCGAAGCCCTTCGTCACAGCCACGCCTTGCAGGCCCTCGACGAAGATCTGCAGCATGCGCTCCACCAGCAGGCGGTTTTGCGCGTACTCGGGCTGGGTCCGGCGCGTGTGCCACGCGGTCAGGACCCAGAGCAGCGGCGTCGTCGCGAGGCACCCGAGCGTCAGCGTCGGGCTCAGGTTGATCATGTAGACCAGATAAACCGTAAGCGAGATGCCCATGATCACGCTCTGGATCAGGACCTGATCGACGAACATCCGGACGCTCTGCACGTCGCTGGTAACGCGCGTGATGATCGAACTGGTGTTGTTCGCATCGTAGAAGCGAAAGCTCAGCCGCTGGAGCTTGTCGTAAACCTCGCCGCGCAAGTCGACCACGAGCCGTTGCTGGACGAGCCGGTTGACCGAGACGGCGTAGGTGTAATTCAACCACGCGCGGCAGCAGGCGAGCACGAGGATCAGGCCCGCGAGCATACCCAGCACCTCCCAATACTCCCACGCCGTGGGAAGCGTCAGATGGAGCTTGTTCGCGTCGAGCGGCGTCCCCTCGATCTTGTGGCGGATGTAATCGATGCCGACGCCCGTCAGGCTCAGGCCGCCGATGCCCAACGTGAGCAGCACGAGCTGAATCGTCAGGACCTGCAGGCAGTGCAGCCGGTAGCGCCAGGCGAGCGCGAACAACCGCCGGACCAGCGTCCAGTTCGATAGTTCGACCGCCCCCGGTCCTGGACGCACTTCGGCCATGGATCGCCCACGCTACCGGCTTTGCGCTGCGCGCAAAGCCTGAATGGGCGGCGGGCCGGCCGAGCCACCCACCCCGTCGCGCGTTCCGCGCGACTCAGGCTTTGCGCACCGCGCAAAGCCTGGGTTCGGGGGACATTTGCCCTGATTGTTTCGGAAAGGGGGCGACGTCGAGGCAACCGGCCGACACACGCCGGTGCGACGCGCCACCCGTCTCCAGCCGGAACCATGCAGTGGAATGAAATCGGCGGGTGTGGGCACCCGCCCTCCATGGCAGGCGGATCGTTCAGACTTCCGTTCGCTCTCCTCTCCAAGAGCGCTCCATGGAGGGACGGTGCCCCCACCGTCCACGGCTGCCTAACGTGCGACGGAATGTCCACGGCCCTACATTCCAAATGCATCGTTCCTGATCCAGAGGAGATCTCCGTAGGTGGCCCGACAAGATCCCCGCTTGGAGAGAGGGAACGACAATCCAGCCGCCCGTGACTGTGGACCGAGCCCTCCCCCGCCCGCGTTGCGCGCGGCTGGGCTTTGCGCACCGCGCAAAGCCTAGCGTTGCTGCCGGTTGTTCGCCCGAATCCCGCCCTGGCCGCGCCGCTGCGCGTTCTGAGCCCCGTTTTGATCCTGACCATTCGGCTGGAAATTTCCCTGCGGCATCATCCCGGGCGGCATGCCCATTTGCGGCTGGCCTTGATTGACCTGCTGCGTGGCCTGCTCGCGGAGGGCGCGGCGGCGCGCCACTTCGGTCGCGACCGCTTCGAGGCGACGCTGTTCGTCCGCAGGCGTGGGATTGACCACCACCGCCTGCGTGACGGCGGCCGACACCGGATTCGACACCGGCATCGCGATCACCGGCTGCGGAACGGCGCCCGCCGAAAGGATCTTCGACTCGCGCTCCGCCAAGGTGAGCGTCTTGCCCTGATGTTCCACGACCAGCGCTTTGCGGCTGTCGTCGTACTGTTTCACCGTCACATCGAGCGCCTGGCTTCTCTCGTTCAACTTCACCCACTCGGACGTCTTCCGCGCGGGATCCTTGATTCGAAACAGCCGGTCGCCGCCGGGAACATCCATGTAGCCGGTGAACTCCAGCGGGGAATTGGCCGCCGCCGCATTCGTGGCCTGCGCCTGCGGGGCCAGAAACGGCGAACTCGTGGCCAGCTGCGCCCGCCCGTTCACGGCGGCCGCCAGCACCAGCAACACGCCGGACCGGAAGAGAACCGTGGAAAGGGACGCACGCATGACGGGGGACATCACAGATAGGACGCATGCCCGGGGCGTCAAGTGACGCGCCAAGCGCGATGGCAGTGCGAACTCCCTAAAGTGTAGGGCTGCCGCTCGTCGGCAGGCCACGCCCTTCATTCTCGAAGCGGCCCGGCGGCGAGCGCCGGCCCTACATCCAAATCAACCCTACCGGCTAGAGCAGCGTTCCGCTGAGGATGAAGTACGCCACGGTGAAGTAGATGATGAGCCCCGTGACATCCACGAGGGTCGCGACAAACGGAGCGCTCGAGTCCAGCGGAATGCGGCTTGACGGAGGAAACTGTTAATACCTTATTAGTTTCCTGCGTTCCATGGCCATTTCCGTCTCACTGCCCCCGACCGAGACCGATGCTGGCGCCCGCCTTCGCATCCTGCACCGGGCCCGGGCGCATTTCTTCGCCCATGGCTACCTGGCGTTCACGATGGACGATCTCGCGGCCGAGCTGGGCATGAGCAAGAAGACGCTCTACGTCCATTTTTCGGGCAAGGACGAGATTATCGGCGCGGTGCTGCGGAACCTCGGCGACGAGACGCGGGCCGACGCGGAGGCGATCCTGCGGAACCGCTCGCTGAATTTTGCCGAGAAGCTGCGGGGCTTTGTCGAGGGCATGATGCAGCGGCTCGCCGCGCTCGATCCGCGCACGCTGCGCGAATTGCAGCGCCACGCGCCGGTGTTGTTCGCCCGGGTCGACGAGATGCGGCGCAAGAACGTGCCCTTCATTTTCGGCCAGCTGATTGAGGAGGGGCAGGCCGGCGGCTATGTGCGGGCGGACCTGCCGGTCACGTTCGCGATCGAATTTTTCCTCAACGCCATGCAGGGCATCCTGCAGGGCCCGGTCCTCGAACAGATGCGGCTGGCGCCGAGCCAGGCCATTGCCCGGGGCATCGACGTTTTTTTCGGCGGTCTCCTCACCCCGGCGGGCTGCAAACAATATGAAAAGCTCTTCCCTCGCTAGCCTCGCGCTCCTCGCCGTCGCCAGTGGGTTCCTCGCCGGCTGCCAGCCGCGGGCCACCAGCGGTTACCAGGGTTATCTCGAGGGCGAATTCGTCTACGTCGCCGCGCCGCTGGCCGGCCGGCTCGAACAGCTCGCCGTGGCCAAAGGCACCCGCATCGACGCCGGCGCTCCGCTTTTCCGGCTCGAGGCCGTCAGTGAAACAGCCGCCCAGCGCGAGGCCGACGATCGCCTGCGTTCCGTCCGCGCCCGGCTCGAGGATCTGCGCAAGGGCTCCCGTCCCAGCGAACTCGCCGCGCTCGAGGCCCGGCTCGAGCAGGCGCGCGCCGCGGCGGAGCTTTCCCAACGCGATCTCGCGCGACTCCAGGATCTCTTCAAGACCGGCGCCACCACCGCGAGCGATCTCGACCGCGCCCGCCTCACGCACGAGCGCAACCGATCCATCATCGACGAACTCACCGCGCAGGTCACCACGGCACGGCTCGGCGGCCGCAGTGACGCCATCGCCGCCGCCGAGGCCGAGGCCGCCGCGGCGGCGTCCGCGAAGGAGCGTGCCGACTGGGCCGTCGCCCAGAAATCCCAGACCGCGCCTCGCGCCGCCCTCGTTTACGACACGCTCTTCCGCGAGGGCGAGTTCGTCACGGCGGGCACACCGGTGATTTCGCTGCTCCCGCCTGAGTTCATCAAGGTCCGGTTCTTCGTCCCCGAGGCCGACTTTGCCGGGCTCAAGGCCGGCGACCGCGTCCGCGTCGAAATCTCCGGTCGCCCCGCCCTCGAGGCGAAGATCAACTACCTCGCGCCCCGCCCCGAGTACACGCCGCCGATCCTCTACAACCGCGCCAACCGCGCGAAGCTCGTGTTCATGGTCGAGGCGGTGTTCGCGGCCGAGCAGGCCCGCGACCTTCATCCCGGCCAGCCCGTCGATGTGACCCGCGTCGCGCCATGAAGAGGTCGACAATGACCGCCAGCGCCCCGGGGAGTGAGTGCGGCACGCGTGGTGGCACGGGTCTCCCGACCCGTGGCGGGCCGGAACACGGGTCGGGAGACCCGTGCCACCTGGGCCACCTGAGCCACATGGGCCACCTGGGCCACATGGGCCAAGTGGGCCACCTTTCCGTATGAACGCGCCCGGACTCGCCATCGACGTCACCGGCGTGACGAAGCGGTTTGGCGACAAGACCGTCGTCAACGCGATCGATCTCCAGGTGCGCCGCGGCGAAATCTTCGGGTTTCTCGGACCCAACGGCTCTGGGAAGACGACGTTCATCCGCATGCTCTGCGGACTGCTCACGCCGGATGCCGGCAGCGGCACGTGTCTTGGTTACGATGTCCTGAAGCAGCAGGCGGAAATCAAGCGCCACGTCGGCTACATGACCCAGCGCTTCAGTTACTATGAGGACCTGAGCATTCGCGAGAACCTCGACTTCATCGCGCGCGTCTACGACGTGCCTGACCGGCGTGCCGCGGTGCAGCAAAGCCTCGAACGACTCGGCCTCGAAAATCGGAGCGCCCAGCTCGCGGGCCAGCTCTCGGGCGGTTGGAAGCAACGCCTCGCGCTCGCCGCCTGCCTGATTCACTCGCCGCAACTGCTCCTGCTCGACGAACCGACCGCCGGCGTCGATCCGAAGGCGCGGCGCGAGTTCTGGGACGAAATTCACCGGCTGGCGGCGACGGGCCTCACCGTACTGATTACGACGCACTACATGGATGAGGCCGAGCGCTGTCACCGGCTCGCCTATCTCGCCTACGGCAACCTGCTCGCGCGCGGCACCGTGGCCGAGGTGATCGCGAGTGGCGGGCTGACGACCTGGACCGTGACCGGCCCGCACCTGCCGAGGATTGCGGAGGCGTTGCGCTCCCACCCCGGGGTCGAGCAGGTGGTGGCGTTTGGCAACACGCTCCACGTCAGCGGACACGATGCCGCCAAGCTCGACGAGGCGATCGCGAGCGTCCGCGACCGCCAGCACGAATGGGTCCGCGTCCGCGCGGGCCTCGAGGATGTCTTCATCAGCCTGATGGACACGGCGAAGGACAATTTCGAATGAGGCACGACCCACCCACCGCCCGCAGGTCCGGCAGCGCGGCCCGACGCTGTTGTCATCTATCAGATGACAAACACGACTTCCCGTCGGGGGGGTTGCGGGTTCGTTGTCATCTATTAGATGACAACGGAACGGGTCGCGGCCTGCGATTTACCGCGCGGCACGAACGACGGGGTGAAAGCCGCAAAGAATCTCTCGTTTGTCATTCTGAGCGCAGCGAAGAATCCATGCCCTCGAGGCGGGCAAGCGCATGGATTCTTCGCTGCGCTCAGAATGACAGGGAATTCACACGGTCTCGTGAGCAGCGGGACCGATCCGTCCGAGCAAACGCCAGCATCCCTGCGCTCACGCGCAGGGCCACGCTGAGCCATTTCGGCCATCCATTACCCGAATTTCGCACCCGTTGGATTGATGTAGCCCTGTCCGTGAGGGCAGGGACTCCTTCGTGCCCTGTACAAAAATGCCGTCCCGCTGCTCACGCACCGGGCTACAATGTCGGTGTGTGCGGGCACCATGCCGCCGCGGCTGAAAGTCGTGCTTGTCATCTGATAGATGACAACGAGGCCGGTCCGAGCTGGCAGGAACCAGGGAGGCACCAACCATGAGACGTTTCACCCTCCATCGTCTCTGGGCCATTGTGCTGAAGGAGTTCATCCAGATGCGGCGCGACCGCGTCACCTTCGCCATGATGGTCGGCATCCCGCTGATGCAGCTCATGCTCTTCGGCTTCGCGATCAATTCGGACCCGCGCCATCTGCCGACGGCGATCCGGGTCGCTGATCAGGGTCCGTTTGCGCGGACGCTCGTGGCGGCCCTGCGGCAGAGCGATTATTTCGCGATCGTCCGCGAAGCGCGCACCGAGGCCGAGGCGGCGGAGCTGCTGCGCATCGGCACGGTGCAGTTCGTCATCAACATTCCCGAGGATTTCTCGCGGCGGTTGCTGCGGGGCGAACGCCCGACCGTGCTGGTCGAGGCGGATGCGACGGATCCCGCTGCGACCGGACCGGCGATTGCCGCGGCGCGCGTCCTCGCCACCTCGGTCTTCGATCGCGATCTCACCGGGCCGATCGCCCGCCTGCGTGGCCGCGAAGGCCCGGTGAATTTCCAGATTCACGCTCATTACAACCCCGAGAACATCACGCAGTACAACGTCGTGCCGGGGCTCATGGGCGTGGTCCTCACGATGACGATGGTCGTGATCACGGCGCTTGCGATCACGCGCGAGCGGGAGCGCGGCACGATGGAAAACCTGCTCGCGACGCCGGTGCGTCCGGCCGAGGTGATGATTGGAAAAATCCTTCCCTACATCGCCGTCGGTTACGTGCAGCTCACCCTGATCCTCATCGCGGCGCACTTCCTCTTCCGCGTGCCGATGGTGGGCAGCCTGGGGTTGGTTTACCTCGTGGCGCTGCTGTTCATCGCCGCGAATCTCGCGGTCGGAATCACGTTTTCAACCCTGGCGAAGAACCAGCTCCAGGCGGTGCAGATGGCGTTCTTCTTCTTCCTGCCGTCGATTCTGCTGTCGGGTTTCATGTTTCCCTTCCGCGGCATGCCCGAATGGGCGCAATGGGTCGGGAGCATCCTGCCCAACACGCACTTTCTCCGCATCGTCCGCGGCATCCTGCTCAAGGGCAATGGCCTCGCCGAAATCGCCCAGGAAATCTGGCCGCTGCTCGCGTTCATGACCGTGGCAATGGCGATCGGCGTGAAGCGCTACCGTCAGACGCTGGATTGACCCACCCGCCGCCGACCCGAGCTCCCTTGTCATCTGATAATTGGATTCCGAAGCTGGCTTCGTAGCCCGCTGCGTGAGCAGCGGGACGGCATGGAGCGCAGGAATGAATTAGTCCCTGCCCTCACGGGCAGGGCTACGCCGAGCCAATCAACTTCGGAATCCAGGCGAGAGATGACAAACCGGACAGGGCAGGGAACCCGCCGGCAAGGTTCGAGGGCGTTTCGTCCCTCGGCTCGAGCAACGCTCAACTCTGAACGCTCAACGTTCAGGTGTCGGCCGCCGTCAGGGCAGTGGTCCTTGAGCGTTCAGCGTTGAATGTTGGGCGTTGAAAGTTGCTCGAAGTGGGTGGCGTTCCGCCGAGCCAACCCACCCCTCCGCGGTGTCCGACCCCAAAAATCACCTCTGCGCCCTCCCTCAACCTCTGCGTCCTCTGCGTTCCCGGACCGGATGGGTCGCACCGAAACTACGTCCAGGAACGCCTTCCAACCGTCAAGCGCCGGGACGTGGCGCATCCTGACGACCCGCCAGCTTTTTCGCGACATCGCCCTCGAGATAAACCGACTGTGACGGGAACGCGAAGGACAGACCGCGCGCTTTGACCGCCCGCATGATGGCGAGGTTCAGCCGCTGGCGCAGCGCCATGTAGGCCGGAAAGTCCGCCGACTTCACGACGTACACCATCCAGATATCGAGCGAGGACGCACTGAGGTCGCGAAAATACACCAGCACCGACGTGGGATCGATCGCCTCCTCGGCCAGCACCAGCTTTTTGATCTCCTCCACCATCGCCCCAAGCTGATCCGGGGTCGTGTCATACGTCAGGCCGAACACCTGCTCCGTCCGCCGCTGGGTGAAACGCGAGAGATTGGTAATCGTTTCCGCGGCGACGGTCTTGTTCGGAATCGTCATCAGAGACTTGTCGAGCAAGCGGATCCGCGTTGAGCGCAGGCCGATGTCCTCGACGCCGCCGACATTCTGTCCGATCCGCACCGTCTCGCCGATCTTGAAGGGCTGATCCACGGCCACGACGATCGCGCCGAAGATGTTCGCGATCGTATCCTGCGCGGCGAGGGCGAAGGCCAGGCCGCCGATGCCGAGACCGGCGAGGATGGTCTTCACGTCGTAACCGAGGCTCTGGATCGTGAGCAGGACGCCGAGCACGACGAAGACGGCCATCGTCGACTTCCGGATCCACGGCATGAAGGCCGCCACCCCGAGCTTTTTCTCGGCCGCGACTTCCTGTCCGTGATCGAGCACCGCGCCGAGCGCGCGCCAGAGGGTCCAGAAGATCGCCAGCGAGAAGGCGACCCGCGATCCGCCGGCCAGGTAGGCGTCGGATTCGGGCGAGAGTTTCAGGACCTTGAGCGAGGCAACGAGACCCACCACGACCACGAACGCCGCCGCCGGCGCCTCGAGGGCGAGGAAGAGTTTGTCATCGAGGGTGCTCTCGGTCTTCGCCGCCACCCGGCGCAGCAAGGCGAAGATAATCCCGGTGACGATCCGCCGGGCCAGCAGCGCGATGACGATGAGCAGGCCGCTGATGGCGAAGTGCGCCGGCGTGTTGCCGCTGGTCCGCAGATCGAAAAGGCCGAGGACCGAGTCGACGAGATGCTCGAGGAAATCGGGCGTCTGCACCGGCTGACCGCGCGCCGCCACCGTGGCCGCGACCGCCGCCTGCGTCGTGCGCTCGGCTTCCGACGGCGCGTCGGCCGCCTGGGCCGACGCCAGCGGCGCCAGCCAAAGGAGACCCATCAGGCAGAGAATTCTCAGCAGCAGTGACATGAGGGGTGCCACTGAAAGACCCCGCGAACGCGTGTCAAAAATTTTGACGCTCCCGACGGCTCACTTCGTCCCGTGCGGGGGATGGGCCGCCGCGTGGTGGTGCCGGCGACGCTGGCGGCGCAGGAACCAGCCCATGCCCACGACCAACAATGCCGCCAGGGTGCCAACGCCGTGGACAAACCACGGATCCGGGACCGCGGGCGGCGGAAAGAACAGCTTGTCGGTCACGACCATCTCACCACCCACCTTGCCCAGAATGGCCGCCCCGATCCACACGATGATGGGATAACGATCCATCAACTTGGAGAGCAGGTTGCTCGTGAACACCACCAGCGGAATGCTCAAACCCAGCCCGAACATCAGCAGCGCAAAGCTGCCCTTCGAGGCGGCCGCGACCGCGAGGACGTTGTCCACGCTCATGGTAATGTCCGCCACCAGGATGAGCCACACCGCGGACCACAGACCGGCCGCCGCCTTGCCGCCCTCGGGGGCACCGGTGTTTTCGCGGAGCAGCTTGATCGCGATCCAGAAGACCAGGAGACCGCCGATGAGCTTGATGTAGTTCAGCGCCAGCAACTGCGCGGCGAAAAAAGTGAGTACCACGCGCAGGCCCACCGCGACGCCGGCGCCGAGCATGATGCCCACCAGCCGCTGCCGGGGCTGGAGCTGCCGGACGGCCAGCGCAATCACGACGGCATTGTCGCCGGCGAGCACGATATCAATCAGCACGATGCTGAAAATGGCCACCACCCATTCGAGGGGCGTGTGTGGCTGCA
This sequence comes from Opitutia bacterium, assembly GCA_947472765.1. GTDB lineage: Bacteria > Verrucomicrobiota > Verrucomicrobiia > Opitutales > Opitutaceae > ER46. The sequence goes on along the minus strand of CANJCM010000043.1, from coordinate 15,657 downwards.
GAGCGGTGACGGCGGCGAGGAACATGCGGGAAGCCCGGGAATGGATTTCTGCCCTGCCGCAGGGTCAACGGGATTCCGTTCCAAGTCGCCGGACAGTTTCAACGCCCTCCAGGAAGCGCGCCGCCAATTCCGGCCGCGCCAGCGGTCGCGGTTGCCAGGCGCCGAAGACCCGGTAACGCCAGCGTCCGACCAGCCGGTAGGCCGCATCCCGCCACGTCCCCGGAATAATCCGCAACACCGCCGCGAAAACTCGCCCGAGGCCGCCGGTCTCCCGCAGGGCCGCGATCACCCCGGCCGTGCGGACCAGAAACTCCGGCTCGTTCCGCCGCGCCCAATCGGGCACATAGACCAGCGTCTCGAAATCCGCTGTGGGCAATCCGTGGGCGCGCAGGTAATCCTGCGCCCTCGGCCCCTGGAGCGGCGCGAAACGCAGCCGACCCGCCCGATCGAGCCGGAGCAAAATCCGGACGATCCGCTGGCAGAGCCCGCACTCGCCATCAAAGAGCAGGACCGGCCCCGGACTTGGTTGGGGGTGGTTCATGGCGGCGCTAGAGCCGGTTAAGTTGAAGTGGAGCTAACAAGAAGAAGTGGGCGCGCACGAGGCGCGCCCCTACGAAATGCGTGTAGGGGCGGGGCTCGTCCACGCCCGAATGTTCATGGCAGGTCTGATTGAGGCTCGCGCAATGGACTGACGGATCTTGGCAGACCAAACCTCCCGCTGGTCACGACCCTGCACCCTTCACTCTCGCCGAGCCGCCGCACTCCCAGTGGGGAAAAATAAAACGCCGGGCTCGCACGAAGCGATACCCGGCGGTTGCAGGATGTTTGGTTCGGTCGGGCGCAGCCTTGAATTGTTTCGGCCGCCCAAAATGGAGGGCCGGTGCCCCCACCGGCCGCCTATTAATGCCCACTCAACAAACTGACGTGTTCGGAAGCCAACCCCTCCCGCTGCTCACGCAGCGGGCCACGACCGAAATGTGGCCCTGCCCGTGAGGGCAGGGATTCGAAACTTACTGTCAGTCTGATCGACGAGTCGAAATACTGGTGTTGGCGGACGCCCGGGGCGCCGGACGACTCCGCGCCGCGGACGGGGAACACGGGTCGGGAGACCCGTGCCACTCCGGACACGTCGGTTTACTTCACCGCAATCTTGCGCGGCTTCAGCGCCTCGTGTTTCGGCAGCGACACGCTCAGGACGCCATCGGTCAGCTCGGCCACGACGGCATCGAGGTTGATCGCGTTGTCGTGCGTGAGGACGAGTTCATAGGGCGCATCGGCCGACTCGCGATGGAGCGCGGTCCAGCCGGCCGGCTGCTTCCACGCGCGACGACCGACGATCCGCAGGTGCCCTTCCTCGGCGGTGAGCTCAAGGCCTTCCTTGTTTACGCCGGGGAGGTTGACGGTGACACCCCAGGCTTCGGGAGTCTCCTTGACCTCGTAGGCGGGCTTCACCGACTGCGGAAGTTCGGCGCCCTGGCTGTCGGATTGGGACTGAGTGCGGGCGCGGGAAGGGAGGAGTGTGTTGAGAAGAGACATGGTTAATTCTAGTTGAGAGTCGTTAGTTGAGAGTTGAGAGAAATCGGGCCGCGTCACTTTACGGCGACGGTGACTTTGCGGGGCTTGGTTTCCTCGCGCTTCGGGAGGGTCACGGTGAGCACGCCATTCTCGTACGCGGCGCTGACCTTGTCGGTCTGGACTTCGTCATTGATGCTGACCGAGCGGGTAAGCGTGAACGAGTCCTCGGGCTGAGCTTCGCCGGCCTGGGCGGGCGTGGCGGTCTTGCGCACGGCGGAAATCGTCAGGTAGCCGTCGACCATCTCGACGTTGATGTCGGAGCGATTGAACCCCGGCAGTTCCGCGCGGACATAGGTGTTCTCCTTGTCCTCGTAGAGATCGACGGGGAACCGGGCGGAGCTGGAGTCGAAGCCGCCGACCGCACTCTGGAAGAGGCGATCGATTTCGGTCTCGAGACCGGGCCACGGCGAACGGCCGAAGCCATTCACGGGCGAGAGAGTGCGGAACGAAGGATAGGAATAGCGAACGAGTGTCATGGTGATGGGGTGGATTGGTTGTTGGCGCCGTCTTTGCACACGCCGGACCAGCACGAGCCGCGATCTCAAGTGACGCAGGCTTGGCCACTTGGCTCCGGCCGACCTCCCGGCACTGGGCAATTCCGTCACGCAGTGTGCCGGACCAGTTGGGAATTTTCGTCGCGCCTTCACATCGATGACGGGAATTTGGCGTGCGCGCCGGCGCCAACGCTGGTCCGCTGAACTCTCCATTCGCATGACCTTCGACTTTGACACACCCGTGAACCGCGCGGGGACCGATTCCCAGAAATGGCAGAAGTATGCCGGCCGCGATGTGCTGCCGCTCTGGGTCGCGGACATGGATTTCAAGTCGCCACCCGCGATCATCGAGGCGCTCCACCGGCGCGTGGACCATGGCGTCTTCGGCTACGCGCGGCCCGTGAAGTCGACCGTCGACGCGGTCGTCAACGCCATGGCCTCGCGCTACGGCTGGACGATCGACCCTTCGTGGATCGTGTGGCTGCCGGGCCTCGTCGTCGGGCTCAACGTCACCGCCCAGGCGTTCGCCCAAGCAGGCGAGGAAGTTCTCACGCTCGGGCCGGTGTATCCGCCATTCATGTCCGCGCCCAAGAACAGCGCGCGCGCCTCGGTCTCGGTGCCGTTTGTCCTGCAAGAAGGACACTGGACGATCGACTGGGCGGCGCTGGAGCGCGCCGTGACGCCGCAGACCCGGCTTTTCTATCTCTGCAACCCGCACAACCCGCTCGCTCGCGTCTGGCGCCGCGACGAACTCGTCCGACTCGGCGAGTTCTGCGTCCGGCATAATCTCGTGCTCTGCTCGGACGAGATTCACTGCGATCTGATTCTCGATCCGACGCTGCCGCACATCCCGACCTCAGTGCTCTCGCCCGAGATCGCCGCGCGGACGATCACACTGATGGCGCCGAGCAAGACCTACAACGTCCCGGGCCTCGGCACGTCGATGGCGATCATCCCGGACACGGCGCTGCGCCACCGGTTTGTCCGCGCCACGGCCGGCATCGTCGCGGAGGTGACGAACCTCGGCTTCACCGCCTGCGAGGCCGCCTATACCGAATCCGAACCCTGGCGGCAGGCGTTGCTCGCCTACCTGCGCGGCAATCGCGACTACCTGCTCGAGGCGGTGCGGAAGGAATTGCCCGGCGTGAAAGTGGAAGCGCCGGTCGAGGCGACCTATCTGCTCTGGCTCAATGTCTCCGCGCTCGGCCTCGCCGATCCGGTGGCGCATTTCGAAAAGTTCGGCGCCGGCCTGAGCGATGGCGCGCCGTTCGGGTCGCCGAAGGGCTCGCATATCCGGCTCAACTTCGGCTGCCCGCGTGCGACGCTCGTCGAAGCCATCCGGCGGATGAAAGCGGCCATCGCGGCGATTTGAATTGGCGAGTTAACCACCGAGCAGAGACACCGAGCTTCGGAGTCTTCTTCCTGTCTCGGTGCCTCGGTGGCGGACGGCCGGTTTGGTTTGATCGCAGAGGACGCAGACGTGAACGGAGGGCGCCGAGGGTTGACGGAGAGTTCGGGCAAAAGCCCCTGGTTTCCCCTGTGACCTCCGTCCACCTCTGTGTCCTCTGCGTTTAAAAATCAGCGGCGAAAATCCCGGCTGTGCCACGACACGGATTTCACGGGTCAGGAGACCCGTGCCACCCAAACCGGCGACGGAGTGCGCCCGGGCGCTTCGTGCCTTCGTGTCTTCGTGGTTAAACGGCTCGAGGTTTGACTCGCGGATTCGGCGCGTAGTTCATCCGCACCGCCGAGCCCCTTCGGCCACCCTACCCCGTCCATGCGCGAAACCCCGTCTGCTGCGATCGACACCTCCACTTCCGCGGCACCCGCGCATCCGATTCGGAACCTCCGCTGGTGGATCGCCGGGCTCCTCGCGATCGCGACGGCGCTGAACTATCTCGACCGGCAGAGTTTCCCGGTCGTCGTGAACGAAGTCCGGAAGGAGATCCCGATCTCGAACGAGCAGTACGGTCAGCTCACGTCCCTGTTCCTGCTCGCCTATGCCATCATGTATGCGGGCGGCGGCCGGATCATGGACTGGCTCGGGGCCCGCACCGGCTATGCGGTGATGATCGTCTGGTGGTCAGCCGCGAATTTCTGCACGGGTTTCGTCGCTTCCGTCATGGGACTCGGCGTGTGCCGCTTCCTGCTCGGCATGGGCGAAGGCGGCGGATTTCCCGGCTCGGGCAAAGTCGTGGCCGAGTGGTTTCCGCCCCGCGAACGCGCGATGGCCTTCGGGCTTTTCAACACCGGGTCCAGCGTCGGCGCCGTCATCGCTCCGCTGCTGATCGCGAACATCGCCACCAGTCTCGGCTGGCGCTGGGTCTTCTTCCTCACGGGCGGCGTGGGCTTCCTGTGGGCCTGGATCTGGCTTCGCTATTACCAACCGCCCGCGAAGAACCGCTACCTCTCGCCCGAAGAGCGGAAACTCATCCCGATTCCCTCGCATGAGGCTGATGCGGCGGCGGGCCGGCCGGTGGCGAAGATCTCTTGGTTCAAGCTCTTCACGTACCGCGAGGTCCTCGCGCTGATGGCCGCGAAGTTCATGACCGATGCGGCGTGGTATTTCTTCATCTTCTGGCTGCCGAAGTACCTCGGCGATGTGCGTCACCTCGACATCAAGCAGATCGGTTACTTCGCCTGGATTCCCTACGCGTTCGCCGGCGCGGGCAGCCTGATCGGCGGCTGGCTCAGCGGCTTCCTGATGCGCCGCGGGGTCTCACTCAACGCCGCCCGGAAGATTGCCCTCGGCGTCGCGGCTTCGCTGCTGCCCGCCTCGATCTTCATCGTCGCCGCGCCACTGAGTCTCGCGATCGTGTTTTTCAGCACCGCGATGTTCGCGCACCAATTCTGGTCGGCGAATGTGCAGACGCTGCCCGCCGATCTTTTTCCCTCGCGCGTGGTCGGCTCGGTCGAAGGCCTGCTCGGCTGCGCGGGCGGATTCGGCGGGATCCTCTTCGCGTCCGTCGGCGCCTACGTCGTGGAGAACCACGGCTACGGTCCGGTCTTCTTCGTGGCAGGTATTCTACACCCTCTGGCATTTCTTTTGATCCTGGGGGCGATAAGACAGATCAGACCGGTGATTGCGGAGGGGAAGTGAGAGTTAGGAATTAGGAGTTAAGAGACAGGCACTGGCCCCTCTTAATTCATAACTCTTAATTCTGACTTTACCGACGCCCCACGTTTCGGGGTTCGAGGACAATTGCGCGGGTACCGCCATGAGCCTGGCTCACGGAATGCGATCCGATCTGCGTTTGCGCACAAAGCTGTTCGCGATCGACGTGATTCGCGCCTGTCGCGGACTGCCGCGCTCGAACGAAGCCGGCGTGCTCGGTCGACAGCTCATCCGCTCCGGAACTTCGGTGGGAGCGAACTATCGGGAAGCGTTTCGGGCGCGCAGCCGCGCAGAGTTCATTGCCAAGATGGGAGACTGCTTGCGGGAGCTAGAAGAGACCGGCTACTGGCTCGAACTTCTCGTGGACACTGAAATTGTGCCGTCAGCTCCCCTCGCGGCGGTCCGCCAGGAAACGAACGAACTCACTGCCATTTTCGTGGCCGTCCTCAAAAGCACCCGGGCAAGCGCTTCCCCCTCTTAACTCTTAATTCCTAACTCTGCCTTACAGCAGGTTGCCGTCCGTTCCAAAATCCATGCCTTTCGCTGCGCTGAGGACTTTCAACTGCGGCTTCGCCTGGATGAGCGGCAGCATCGCCTCGGAGGCTTCGAAGTGGGCGACGGAGAGGGTGTCCGCGATGCGGACGATCATCGGCGCGCGGCCGTCGGTGATCGCGAGCGACGCGATCGCTTGCGCGAGCGCTTCGCGATCCGTGTCGAAGTAGATCGGAATCTTCGCGACCTGGGGCTGCACCGCGGTGAGCGCGTTCACATAGGTGAACTGGTGATCCATGCGTTTCACCAGGCGCGACGTCGTCATGTCGGCGAGGCCAATGCCGATCGCGTTGCCATGGGACTCGTCCGTGAGATCCCGCACGAGGATGCGGCGGATGTACGGACGGAACGATCCGATCGGGCTGATGCTGCTCGTATACCCGTAGACCGAGCGACCGATCACATTGGGATCCATGCCGCAGCCGCTGATGTTCTTGCCGATGCGATCGACGATCAGGAGATCGATTTCCTCGAACGGCAGCAGCGGCATCATGTTCCGCGCCTCGATCAGGAGCTGGTTCTCCATCTCCTCGATCTGTTCGCGCGGCAGGACGGCGAGCTTGCCGGTGTCGTGATGCTGGTCCTCGAGAATGCCGACGCCGCAGAGCACGGGCGTCTCGCGAATGATGGTGCGCGCAATGCCGCGCAGGGTCCGCTCGTAACCGAGCCGCTGGGCGGCCATGTGCATGGTGTTCGCGCCCTTTTGCTTTCCGAGTCCGATGACGGCCATCTTCATGATGCCGCTGCCAAGCTCGCCGCTGAAATCCGTGTGGGGCTTGATTCGATTCACGATGATCACGCCGTCGGCATTCGCCGCCTCGACACTGCAGAACGCCGGCACGCCATCCTCGGACACGCCCACCTGCTTCACTTCCATCGACGCGCGAATCGGCACGCCCATCGCGGCCTCGGTGATGTGATACGTGCCGAGGACCTCAATCTGCCCCTCGGCCGTGGCACCGCCGTGGCTGCCCATCGCCGGGATGATGAACGGTACGCCGCCGGCGTCCTTCACATTTTTAATCACGGAGGTGATGATGGCGGCGAGATTCGAGATGCCGCGGCTGCCGACCGCGACGGCGATCCGGGCGCCCGGCTTGATCCGCGAGCGGACCGCGGCGAACTCGCGCGTCAACACGCCGTCGATGTCGAGCTTCACGGGCGCCGGATAGTTCTGCTGCACCCGGACCATTTTGGGGAACGAAGTCATGGGAAGGGAAAAGTAAGGAAGAATTAAGAAGGAAGAAGGAAGAAATGCGGTCGGCGCGGCCGGCGGGGCGGATTTTGGATTTTCGATTCTCGATTTTCGATTTCGGACGCCAGCGACGGGTGGCTGCGAGCGTGAGCGAGTGGCGCTCTTTGGGTTAACCACCGAGACACCGAGGCACCGAGATTCGGATCGATTGGAGCCTGAAGCCAGGAATCCAGGAATAGGTCCAGCCGTTCGATTGAGATCGTCAGTCATCGAGCTCTCGAGAGGCGGCTCTACTCTGTGGCCTTCGCGCCTCTGTGGTTAAACCGGCTCGGAAATTCAGGGTTTCCTGGCTTCAGGCTCAAAACACCCCGCCCTCCCGGTAGGCTTTATCTGCCACTCGCTCACGCTCGCAGCCACGAATCCGGCTTGGGTTCGGAATCGAAAATCGAGAATCGAAAATCGAAAATTCACCGACAGTCTCCGCCCCATGTACCCCATCCAGAAGTTCGGCCGAGTGGCCGGCGTGATTTCTTTGTTCTCTCTGCTCTCGGTGTCCGCCGCCCTTGCCGCCGAGACGACCGTCAAAATCACCACCCCCATGCCCGCGCCCGAGTGGGCGAAGCTCGAGCGACGGCTGCTCGCCGAGACGGTTCCCGCCGCACGGGAATTCACGCAGAAGTACTACGACGACCGCGGCTACTTCCAGTACTTCGTCCGCTGGGGCGCCAATGACGGACCGGACGACGCATTGGAGAACTTTGCCGGCTGGCCGGAATTCCACGCGCTGGGGGCGAGCGATGAAATTCGCGATCTGCATCTGCGCACCTGGAACGGCATGCTGCGGCAGTTCACCGAGGCCAGGACGACGGAAGTCCCGGCCGGCCGCCAGGGCATGTTCTATAAGGATATCTCGGTGCAATCGGACTGGATGCACCACGGCGAGGCGCTGCGCAGCTTCAACACCATGAGCCTCTCGATGGCGCAGCTGCCGATCTACCGGCAGCGGGCGCGCACGTTCGCCGCGATGTACATGGGCGAGGATCCCGAGGCGCCGAACTACGACCCGCAGCACAAGCTCATCCGCTCGATGATGAATGGCAGCCGCGGGCCGATGCTGCGGCCGGCGACCTCGCTCGACTGGGTCGGCGATCCGTTCGACGTCTCGAAGTTCGTCGCACTCCACGGCGAGAACACGTTCGAACAGTTCCTCGCGCACTACCAGGAATACACCGACGTCGTCGGCGATCACTTCATCAACCTCGTCGCCACCACGCTTCCGCTCAACGCCTACCTCCTGACGAGCGAGGCGAAGTACAAACAGTGGATCGTCGACTACATGAATGCGTGGCTCGACCGCATGAAACAGACCGGCGGCATCATCCCAAGCTACGTCGCCCTCGATGGCAAAGTCGGCGGTCCGGAGAACAAGTGGTGGGGCAACGCCTACGGCTGGGGCTTCAGCCCGATCAACCCGGTGAACGGCAAACGCGAGGACCGCACCCGGATTCCGCGCGCGCTGGTCGGCTTCGCCAACGCGCTCCTCGTCACCGGCGATCAGCGTTACGTCGATGCCTGGCGCAACATGATCGACGTCGTGAACTCCCACGCCCGCACCGTCGACGGGAAGAAGGAATATCCCTCGATGCATGGCGCGAATGGCTGGTACGGCTGGCAGCCCAAGCCCTGGGACATCGGCGCGCTCGAGGTCTGGTACTGGTCCATGCGCCCGGAAGATCGTCCGCGGGTCGGCCGCAACGCGTGGGTGGAATTTCTCGAAGGCCGGAATCCCAGCTTCCCCGAAACGGCGCTGCGCAAAGACCTCGAGGCGATTCCACGCCGGCTGGAGAAGATGCGGAAGGATCCGCTGACGCCCGAGACGCGGCTCGCGGACAACGCGATGGAGTACAACCCCGTGGAGCCGGGAACGCTGCTCCAACTCATGTGGGGCGCAATTCCCCCGGGCCGCGAAGGCAGCGTGCTGGCGAGCGCGCGGCTGCGTTACTTCGATCCGGCCCGCAATCGGGCCGGCATCCCCGAGGACGTCGCCGCCCTCGTGAGCGAGCTCACTGCGGACCGCACGACCGTGACGCTCGTGAACCTCAGTCCGTCCGCCTCACGCACTGTGACCGTGCAGGGTGGCGGCTACGGCGAACATCAGATCCTCACCGCCGATGTCGGCGGTAAAACCACTGCGATCAACGCCAACACCTTCAATGTGGAACTCGCACCGGGAGCGGGAGCGGTGGTGAAGCTCGGAATGAAGCGGTACGCGAACGCGCCAAAGGCGAAGTGAGAGCTATGAGTTATGAGTTAAGAGGGCGCTTTTTCCCGGGGCTGCGAGCGTGAGCGAGTGGCGAGATCGTGTTCCCGGAGTCGTAACGGCATTCCACTCGCTCACGCTCGCGGCCACAAAGGCCAACGACCGCCAACAAAACCATTCGGTGTAGGGCTGCCGCTCGTCGGCAGGCCGCGAATTGCATCCGACTCCATCGTTCCGGCTCTGGCGTGGACCTCTCCAAGTCCTTTCCTGAATTCCTGGCTTCCGGCTCAAAAGGCTCGGGCATCTTGATCCCCTGAGCCCCGACTCTTTCCGTTCAGATTAACGGAAAGAACCACGCCGCCAGCATCACCAGCCCGAAGCCCGCGAAGCCCATCACGGTGAACATCACCGAATAAGTGCGCAGCGTTTCGACCTCGGTCATGCCAGTCGTTTTGCAGACGACCCAGAAGCCGCTGTCGTTCATCCACGGGCCGGGCTTCGAGCCGCAGCCGATCGCCAGGGCGAGATACAACGGATGAAACCCGAGCGCCGCGGCTGACCCGAAGCCACTGAGAATGCCGACGCCCGTCACCATCGCGACGGTCGCCGAGCCTTGCGCGATGCGCACCAGCGCCGTGACAAAGAACGCCAGCGGCAGGACGCCAATCCGGTAAACCTGCGCGAGTTCCTTGATCCGCTCGCCGACACCCGTCTCCTGCAGCACGCCACCGAAGATTCCGCCGGAGGCGGTGACGAGAATGATCATGCCGGCATCGGTCAGGGCTTCCTGCACCTGCGTCTTCATGATGTTGCGATCGCCATGCTGCTTCCACGCCAGCGTCGCGAGCGCAATCAACGCGGCGATGGCCATGGCGATGTTCGCGTGCCCAATCACATTCAGAATTCCCATCGAGGAACCCGTCACCCCGCGGGCCTGCATGACGGCCTGCGCCGAGATCAGCACCACCGGGACGAAGATCGGCGCCAGCGCGAGGAACAGCGGCGGCAACTCGTGATCCGGGCGCTGCGTGAACACCGGCGATGAACCCGAAGACGGGACATCCGCCGGCACCACGAGCGCCTTCGGCCAGCGCTTGTTCGCCCACCACGCATAGACGAGGCCGACCGCGGAGCTGCAGATGCCGAGCGCAATGCCACCCACCATCATCAACGCGAGATCCACCTTCAGCGCGGTCGCCACAAAGAGCGGTCCGGGCGTCGGCGGCACCAGCGAATGAGTCATCGTCGCCCCGGCCGCCGTGCAAAGGATGAACAGGATGTAGTTCCTCCCGGTGCGGAGCGTCATCGCCCGCACCAGCGGAATGAGCAGGAGAAAGACGGTGTCGAAGAAGACCGGAATCCCGAGCACGAAGCCGCTAATCCAAAACACAAACGGCGCGCGGGGCTCGCCGAACAGTCCGAGCGACGACCGGACGATTTTCTCCGCGCCACCACTCGCGAGCAAACAGGAACCCACGATCGAGGCCATCGCCACGAGCAACCCAAGTTGACCCGCCGTGTTGCCGAACTTCGTCGCCAGCTTGGCGCCGAGATTCTCATTCGCGCGCGCGGTCGCCGCCGCCTGCGTTCCGCCCTGCGCCAGCACGTGCTTCTCAACATACGCCGCGGGCGTCAGCGTCGCGACGACGATGGCACCGGCGAGCATCGCGACGAATGCATTCAGCTTCAGCCAGACGATGCCGGCGATGACGACCGCCATGCCGATGAAGAGAAGGAGCAGGGAATCCACAGGGGTAGAAGGGAGGACGGAGGTAACCGAAGGTTGCGACCGACGGGATGAAGCAGAAGTTGGGGAGTGGAGGAAAGAGCTAAGAAAGGATGGAGGAGTCAGGATTCAGGAGCGAGGAGTGGGCAGACGGTGGAGGACGGATAGCGGACGGGCGCGGTGAGCATTTCGGAATGCGGCTCCGGCGTAGACTTCGAAACAAACACCCGGCCTTCCGGGCACCCCTCTCCAAGAGGGGATCAAGGCCAAGGGCATTCCGCAGATCCCCGCTCGAGCCGGAACGAGGCGAAGGAATCAAATCGATGTAGGGCCGGCGCTCGTCGCCGGGCCGCGTTCTTCATTCACGCAAAGGCCCGGCGCAAGCGCCGGCCCTCCATTGCATCCTTCCGTCCTCCCCGACTCCTGACTCCTCCATCCCGACTCCTGACTCCTTCCGCGAATGTTGACGCCGCGAGTACCCGCGCCCCACTCTCCCGCGCTGTGCCCAGGCCATCCCTTGTCCCCTTGCTCGCGACGGCGCTCGCGGGCATCTGCCTCTCCCCCACTTTGCGCGCCGCCGAAACCGCCGCGCCTTCTCAGGCGAGTCCCGCCTCCGTGCCGCGGCCTACCACCGTCGTCGCGCAGGAATTTCCCGCCGCCCAGGTCGATGCCGGCCGCGTGCTCTTCGGCGCCCAGTGCGGTTTCTGCCACGGCCGCGATGCCTTCGGCGGCGAAACCGGCCCCGATCTGACGCGTTCCACGCTCGTGGCCAGCGATGTGCGCGGCGACAAGCTCGCCCCGCACCTCCGCGCCGGCCGGATCGAAAAAGGCATGCCGGCCTTCACGTTGCCCGACGATGACATCGCCGCGCTCGTCGCGTATATCCACGAGCAGAAGAAGCGCGCCGACAGCGCCGTCGGGGGCCGCCGCGCGGTGGATCCCTCCGATCTGCAGACCGGCAACGCCGCCGCCGGCCAGCGCTACTTCGCCAACGCCTGCGCCCGCTGTCACTCGCCGACCGGCGATCTCGCGGGCGTCGCCACGCGGCATGTCGGCCTGCCACTGCTCCGCCGGATGCTTTATCCGACGCCGGGCGGCCGCGACGATCCGTCGCGGGTTCCTCAAACGGTCCGCGTCACCCTCGGTAACGGCCAGGTCGTCACGGGCAAACTGGCCCATCGCGACGAATTCACGATCGCGCTGCTCGACGAGAGGGGTTGGACGCGTTCCTGGTCGACCGATCGGGTCAAATTCACCGTCGACGATCCGCTCGAGGCTCACGTCGAGCAGCTCGCCAAGTACACCGACTCCGACATGCACGATGTCCTCGCCTACCTTCAAACCCTGCGCTGAAACGCGGCGCCACCGTTTCGCCGCGGCGTGCCGTCCGGGCGCGTGGGCCGCGACCGCGTTCGTCTCCCTGTTCGCCACCTTCGCTTCGGCCCAGGAGGTTGACCCGCGTTTCCTGCTCCAGCCGACGACCGACAGCTGGCCGACCTATCACGGTGACTACACCGGTCGCCGGCATAGTCCGCTGAAGCAGATCACGCCCGACAACGTCCGGCAGATGACACTCGCATGGGCGTTCAACACAGGCCAGTCGCAGCCGATCAAGGGCACCCCGATCGTCGTCAACGGCACGCTTTATCTGACGGCGCCGGATAAGATTTGGGCGATCGATGCCCGCACCGGCCGGCAGCTCTGGCAACACACCCACCCGACGAACACGGCGTTTCACATCGGCCACCGCGGCGCCGCCGTGCGCGGGGATCTCGTCTATCTCACCACGCCGGACTGCCAGCTCGTGGCGCTCGATGCCCGCACCGGGAAACCGCGCTGGACCGTCGAGATCGCAGACGCGAAACGCGGTTACTGGTGCACGAATGCGCCGTTGATCGTCCGCAATCACCTGCTCGTGGGCGTCTCGGGTGACTTCGACAATCTCCCCGGCATCCTGCGGGCGTTCGATCCCGAGACGGGCAAACCGCAGTGGACCTTCTACAGTACGCCTCCTGCGGGCACGGCGAACTCGATAAGCGGCGGCGCGACCGGCGGCCAGATGTGGATGACCGGCACGTACGATCCCGAGTTGAATCTCGTCTATGTCGGCACCGGCAATCCCACGCCGGTGCTCAACGGTCCGGTCCGGCCCGGTGACAACAAGTGGACGAACAGCATCCTCGCGATCAATCCGGACAACGGCGAACTGCGCTGGGGTTTCCAGAACACGCCGCACGACACCCACGACTGGGACGCGGCCGAGGTGCCGGTGCTCGTCGACGCGCCGTTCGCGGGCAAGCCGCGCAAGCTCCTACTCCAGGCTGCTCGCAACGGGTACTACTTCGTCCTCGATCGGGTGACGGGGAAGAGCCTGCTGACGACGCCGTTCGCCCGCGCGAACTGGGCCAAAGGGGTCGACGATGAAGGCCGTCCGATTCCGATCGTCGACAAGGAACCGGCGCGCGACGGCCGGCTGGTTTCACCCGATGAATCCGGCGGCACGAATTACCGCTCACCCTCGTTCGATCCCGCGACCGGCACGCTCATCGTCAGCGCCCACGACGCGTACGGCATTTATTTCTTCAAGCCCGAGCACGGCGACACGGGTTGGGCGGGCGCCGATTACGGCATTCACGGCAAGGGCATCCTGCGGGCACTCGACTACCAGACCGGTGCAGTCCGCTGGAGCCACGACCTGCACGGCGGCGTCGGCGCGGCCGGCGTGCTCACGACGGCTTCGGGTGTCATCTTCACCGGCGACTCCACCGGCAACGCGATGGCGCTGCGCACGACCGACGGCAAGACGCTGTGGCACTCCGGCATCGGCCGCGTCGGCAACAGCCCGATGACCTACGAACTCGACGGCCGGCAATTCGTCCTCTTCGGCGGCGGCAGCGTGCTGTACGCGTTCGGTCTGCTGCCGGCGGAAGGTAAGAATTAAGAATTAGGGAGCCTCTGAAAAACAGTTTGCTTTTTTCGGATCCAAAACGCGTGGCGAACGTTAACTTTGAGATGGGCCATCAAACGTCGTTCCTGTCGCTGGGGTGCATGACGAAGCTGACGCGGGCGGACCGCTTCCTGGAGGAGATGAACCGCGTGGTGCCGTGGGGCGAGCTGATGGCGGTGGTGGAGCCGCACTGGGGCGGGGCGAAGACGGGCCGCAAGGCGACCGAGCTGGCGTTGCTGCTGCGAATGCACTGCCTGCAACTTTGGTACAATCTGAGTGATCCCGCGCTCGAGGACGCGGTGCATGACCGGCTCTCGTTTCAGCGATTCCTGCAATTGGATCCGTTGACCCAGAAAGTGCCTGATGAAACGACGGTGTTAAACTTCCGGCACGTGCTGGAGGAGCAGCGGTTGCTAGAGTGATTGGTGAACGTTCAACTCAACGAAAGTCAGCCGTGGACGGTGGGGGCACCGTCCCTCCATGGATTGCTCTTGGAGAGGAGCGTGGTACGGAAGGCTGAACGATCCGCCGACCATGGAGGGCGGGTGCCCACACCCGCCGATTCCGTTCCACTGCATCGTTCCGACTCCAGAGGGGACCCTGACCAGTGGCGGTCGGAAGTAGAAGGACGAGGTCCTCGAGAATCCCCTTAATGGAGGGACGGCGTCCTCACCGTCCGGATGCATTCCGTCGATGGAAAGGTTCGCGAAGAGGTGGTTCAAGACGAGCCACGGCTACGTGCCGGCGGACCTGCCGGGACCGGGCGGACATGCTCGCCGGTTGACACCAAGAGGGAGGGTCCTTGGCGCCCCGTCGTGTGAACATACGAATCGCGTCCGGATTCGAGCCGGTGCGCCGGCAAATCGGGGTGGGTCGTCAAGTTTCCAGCGCGGAACCTTGATTGTCCGGTCCTTCACATCGCCAGACGAAAAACGCCGGAGGCGGTGGCCTCCGGCGTTGGTTGGAAACAACTGGGGGGAGCACGTCGCCCCGCCCCATGGATCGTCCGTTTACCTTCTCGCGATCGCGCGGGTGGCGGTGCCGCCCTGCGTCGAGGTCACTACGATGGACGTCGTCGTGGTCGGGATCGTCAAGGTGGGCTTGGCCGCCCACGCGCCACGGGCGTCGGCAGTGGTGGTCGCGATGACCGTTCCGCCGGCCGTGATCGTGACCGTGGCGTTAAAGCCCGCCGTGCCGCTCATGTTCCAGGAGGACTTTGCGACCGTATAGTCCGCCACCGTGATCGTGACCACATCTTTGACCGTGACGGTGACGCTGGCCGTGGCGGTGCCCCCGCGACCATCGGAGATAGTGTAGTTGAAGGTCTGCGGCGCAGCGCTGGACGCGCCGGCCACCGGCGTGTAGGTGATCGTCTTGCCCGTGCCAGTGATCGTGACCGTGCCGGACGCCGGTTGCGTTACGGCGGTGATCGTGAGCACATCGCCATCGGGATCGCTGTCATTGGCCAGGACGTTGACGATTACCGCCGTGGTCCCGGCCGTCGTCGCGGTGTCGGCTACGGCCAGCGGCACGCGGTTGGCGGCCGCGGCGACCGTCACACTCACCGTGCCAGTGGCCGTGCCACCGTTGCCGTCCGACACCGTGTAAGTGAACGTGGCAACACCAATGACATTCGGCGCGAAGAGAACCGCCTTGTTGGCTTGGGTGCCGGTGGTGACGATGCTCGCCGTGCCGTTGGGGCTTTGGGTGATCGCCGTAACCGTCAGAACATTGCCATTCACGTCGGTGTCGTTAGCGAGGACACTGATGGTGACGGGCACTCCGAGGGTCGT
>CANJCM010000042.1 GCA_947472765.1 Opitutia bacterium | reverse complement strand
GCAGGGCCACGTTTCAGTCGTGGCCCGCTGCGTGAGCAGCGGGAGGATTGGCGGGCCAATCTGCATCAGTCCATTGGGCGAGTCTCAATCGATTGGATCCGCGACGGAAGGGATGAGGTGTTTTCTGCGAGGTGCCGTTCCAACGCCTGTTTCTCGGGTAATTTCTTCCTTCTTTTGCCCGGGGCCTTCCCTTCTGCTCGCGTCAATGTCCCCCGAGCCCTCGTCATCCCGGCCCCCCGAGGCGCGTCCCTCCCGCCTCATCGACTGGCTCGCCGCGGATCCGGCGGGGCGCTCGGCGCTCGGCGCCGCCTGCCGGACTCGTATTCACGAACTGGAGCCGACGTTGCAGGCGTGGCAGCAGTTCGCGCCGCAGGCGGCCTCGGGTGGCGGACCGCTCGCCGGCATTCCGGTGGGGGTGAAGGAGATCATCGAGACGAGGGGACTCGCGACCGAGTACGGTTCACCCATCTATCACGGCCGGATCGCGACGGAGGACGCGGCCATCGTGCAACAGCTGCGCCAGGCCGGCGCCCAGATCTTCGGCACGACCCGGAGCACGGCCTTCGCGTATTTCACGCCGACGATTACGCGCAACCCGCGCAACCCCGCCCACACTCCGGGCGGCAGCTCGAGCGGCTCGGCCGCCGCGGTCGCCGCCGGCATGGTGCCGCTGGCCCTCGGGACGCAGACGGCGGGATCCGTGCTGCGGCCGGCGTCATTTTGTGGCGTCACGGGTTTCAAGCCGAGTTTCGGTCTGCTGCCGACCGAGGGCGTTTATCCCTTCGCGCCGAGTCTCGACACGGTGGGCTTTTTCACCGCGACGGCCGCGGACATGGCGGCGCTGTGGTCCGCCCTCGGGTGGTCGGTCGAGGAGCCCGCGGACTTCGTGTTCGGTGCCGTGTCGCCGCTGCCCAATGTCGAGCCGGCGATGGCGGCCGTGTTCAACGCCACGCTCGATCGCTGCCGCCGCGCGGGCCTCCGGATTGAACCGGTCGATCTTCGCACGATGCAGTCGACGCTCGAAGCCGCCGTTCGCACGGTGATGCAGTACGAGGCCGCGCGGATCCACGAGCGCCACTTCCGCGACCATCGCGAGCAACTCGGGCCGCTGGGGGACCTGGTGGCGATCGGCCTCGCGATGCCGGCGGAAAAATACGAGTCGGCGCGGCGCGACATCGCGGAATGGAAGCTGCACCTGGCGGCGCAATTCCGGGCCACGCCGGTTATCCTCACGCCGGCCTCGCTCGGTCCGGCGCCGGTTGGACTGGGTGCGACCGGCGATCCGCGGATGAACGCGCCGTGGACCGCGCTCGGCACGCCGGCGATTTCGGTACCGATGCCGGTGGGCGACGGCATGCCGATGGGTTTGCAGATGACGGCTGACGTCGGTCACGAGGGGAGGCTCCTGCGCGCGGCCGTGGCGCTTGAGGCGGCGTGGAGTGACTGACGCCGTTAATTTCCGAAACTCGCCTTTGGATTGGTGGAACCTGCTTCCTGCTTGAGCCGGACCGATTCAGACGGAGCCTGAAACCAGGAAGCCAGGAACGAGCAGGGTGGGCTGCCGTTTGAAGGACTTGGGGCCGAAGGCGGCGCACTCGGTGCATTCTGCGCCCTCCGTGGTTAAAAATTCCGGAGCTTAACGACCGAGTGCACCGATTTCACCGAGTGGAGCCGCGGGATGGGAACAGGTTGGGTCTGATTCCTCGCTTCCTGGATTCCGGCGCAAACCCGGCCCGGTTTATGTACTGGCACCCCGGGTACAGCCTGATTTGGTCGTCAGTTCCGCCATGTCGCAGACGTTCCGCAAATCGCACATCGCATTCGCCGTGGGCGGGACCGTGGTGGCGCTTTCCACGTTGTCCTACCTCGCGTCCAAGACGCAGAGCGTGTTCCTGCTCGGTTCAGTCGGAGCGTCGGCGCTGCTGATCTTCGTCCTGCCCGAGGCGCCGTTGTCCCAGCCGCGGAGCGTGGTGCTGGGCCATCTTTCGGCTTCGGTGATCGCGCTGGCCTGTCTCGCGCTGTTCGGTTCGCCCTGGTGGGGCGTCGGCGTGGCGACTGGCCTCGGGATCGGCTTCATGATGCTGACGCGCACGTTGCATCCACCGGCCGGTTCGAACGCGATGATCGTTTTCCTGACCAAGCCGGCGTGGGGCGTTTTCCTGCTCTCGACGCTGGCGAGCACCGTCGCGTTGATTGCGATCGCGGTGGTTTATCACCGCACGACCCGCCGCCACAAATATCCGGTGGCGTGGTTGAAGTCGGGGTCGAGCTGACGGTGGTGCGGTCGCCAACCCGGGCCGCCCGGCCTCCGGAATTGGGACATAAAAAGCGGACGGGTGAATGTTCCCGTCCGCTGAAGCCAGCTAACAGGAAAAGACTTGGTCGTTGTTGTGTTCCATCATCCGGAACATTTCGCCACTGCCCGTTTCGACCCAGAACTGGCCGACGGCCACGCCGCGGGTTTGTTCTGGAAGACCGGCAGGTTGTCGAGGCCGGTCACACCCGAAGCGCCCTGACCACCGGTGGAAGGCGGGCGAGCGGATCGACCTCGTGCTGCCCGACCTTCCTGACCGCGAAGACGGCCGTCGAGGACATCGTGCGTGGCTTCGAGGTCGGGGCGACCGACTACGTGTCAAAGCCGTTCCGGCCCCAGGAACTGTGCGCCCGCGTCCGGACGCTGCTGACACTCCGGGCGCAGCAGCGGGACGATCGGGGTGACACCCTCCGCCGGGTTCGCTGCCGTTTCCAGCGCCCGGCACCGCAAGGCATGCGCCGGTATTTCCAGTTGGCGCGCTGCGTGCCGTCCGGCTCTTTGATTACATTTTCTTCCCTCTCCGCCCGGGGTTGTTGATATCAGATGAACATGTCCTCTTTTCCCGCTGAATCGCTCGCGCGGCCCACCCGCGGGGAGCAGGTGCTGTCGGCGGGAGCCCTGCTGGGCGCGGCCGTCCTCGGTCTGACTTTTTCCGTGGGCCGGGGCTTCCTGGGCGTCGCGGAAGCTGCCCCGACGATCCCGGCTGGCGCCATGCTGACCGTGGCCCTTGCGGTGGCCTGCGCCTTGTTCCGCACCGGCTGGCTCCCCGGGCGCTGGCTGGGGTGGATCCTGCTTCTGGCCACCGCCGCGGGATCGATCGGATTCGTCCTTCGCAGTCTGCTCGCTCCCTCGAGTCCGTGGGATCCCGAGCAGGCTTTGGCCCTCCTGGGTTCGGATCGCCCCTGGCTCCGTCTCTCGCCCCCTCTGGCGATGGCCCTCTTGATCACGGCCGGGCTCGTGGCTTTGTCGGCCATAGTTCGGGTTCAACACGGGCGCTGGCGGAGGTTGGGGCTCCTGCTGTCACTCGCGATGGGCGCGCTGTGCATCGCGACGGTGATTAGCCGGGCCGCCAATTTTCCCATGTTCGCGCTGGAGGATCCTCTGGCCAGCTCTTGGGGTGCGGTGGCGCTTGGCCTCGTCCATACGGCCCTGGCGGTGGGCGGTGGGCTTTGGCCCGAGACCACGGCAATCGTTCTGGGTCAGCCGCCGCCGGATTCAGGTCGTCAGTCTGAACGGCGCGGTGGCGGCTGGTTGTTGCTCGCGGTGGCGGCATTACTGTCCGTCGTCCTCGCGGCGACCTTCTTCTTCCTCCGCTCGCTGGTCGAAGCGCGGCAGGAGGAACTGCAGCACGACCTCTCCGACCTCCTCGAGCTGAAGGTCGCCCAAATCGAGGAGTGGCGCCGCGAGCGCCTGGGCGATGCGAGGGTGATGTTGCGGGTTCCGCGGATGGCGGAGAGCATCGCGGCGCTCGGGCGGAATCCGCGGAGCGCACCGGCCGATTTTTCCCTGGGCGAATTCCTCACCGAGATCCAGCGAACGTACGGCTACCACAGCGTCTCCGTGCTGGATGCGCGCGGTGTCCCGGTTTGGTCATCCTCACCGGAAGCGTTGAACGTCACGCTCCCGTCGTCCGCCTTGCGGGCGAGGCTGCCGCAGGCGGGCGAAGCGATCCTTGACGATCTGCAGTTGGGTCCCGGGGGCGAGGTGTGGCTCGATGTGCTGGCCCCCGTGCGCGCGCCGGGCGGCCAGGAGGTGGTCGGGGCGGTCTTTCTCCGCGTCGATGCCCGGCGCCACGTTCTTTCGCTGGTTGACCAAACGCTGACCCGCTGGGAGTCGGGGGAACTGTTGTTGATTCGCCGCGAGGGCGACCAGGTCCTCTTTCTCAGCCAGCTGCGCTTCCAGCCCGACGCGGCGTTGAAATTGCGACTGCCTTTCGCGACTCCCGACCTGCTCGCCGCGCAGGCGTTGCAGGGCCGGCTGGCCACGCTCGGGGCCGGTCATGACTACCGGAATGTGCGCGTGCTGGGCATGGCGAAACGGGTGCCGGGGAGTCCGTGGATGGTGCTCGCGAAGATCGATCAAGCCGAGGCCTATGCGCCGGTCCGGGCCGATGCCTGGTCGATCGGGATCGCTTTCACTGGCGTCCTGTTTTGCTCGGGGATGGTGGCGCGCGGTTTCTGGCGGCGACAGCAACTTGAGCATGTGCGCCAGCGCGGGGTGGCCGAGCAGGCGCGCCGGGAGGCGGAACTCGCCCTGCGCCAACGCGAGCAGCTGATCTCGACGGTCTTTGATCAGGCCCTGGATTCCATCGTCCTCTACGATCTGAAGGACAATCGCTTCACGGAGTTCAATCAGGCGGCGCACCGCAACCTCGGCTATACCAAGGAGGAATTTGCCCGGCTGACGATTCGCGACATCGACGTCGGTCTCACCCCCGAACAGGTCGCCTCGGCCATCCACGCGTTCTCGTCTCCGGTAGGAGGATTCGTCGACACCCGGCATCGCCGGAAGGACGGCACCACTCTCGAGGTGCGGCTGGGCGCACGAAAGATCACCATCGGTGACCGGGATTACCTGGTGACGATGTGGAGCGACATCACGGAGCGTCGGAAGATGGAGGAGGCGGTTCGAGCCAGCGAGGAACGCCACCGCGCTCTCTTCGAGAACATGGATCTGGGGGTCGTTTACCAGGACGCGACCGGGACCATCATCGCGGCCAACTCCGCGGCGTCGACGATCCTCGGCCTGTCGCTCGACCAGCTGCAGGGCCGGACCTCAATCGATCCCGAATGGCGCGCCCTGCGCGAGGACGGCAGCGCCTTTCCCGGCGAGGAGCATCCGGCCCCGGTGGCGCTGCGCACCGGGACACGGATCAATGGCGTGGTCATGGGCGTTCGTTCCGGCAGCCGCCCCGAGACGCGCTGGCTTCTGGTGGATGCCGTTCCCGAGTTCCGGCCTGGCGAGTCCAACCCGTATCGCGTCTTCGCCATCTTCAACGACATCACGGCCCGGCGGCGGGCGGAGGCGGAAATCCGCCAGCTCTCCACGGCCGTCGAGCAAAGCCCCGTCGCGGTCATCATCACCGACCTCAGCGGCCGGATCGAGTACGTAAACGAGCGCTTCACCGAGCTCTCCGGCTTCACGGCCGCCGAGGCGATCGGGCAAAACTCCCGCGTCCTCAAGAGCGGCCGGACACCGGCGGCGAACTTTAACCGGCTCTGGCAGACCATTCTCGCCGGCGGCGTGTGGCGGGGTGAATTGGTGAATCGAAAGAAGAACGGAGAACTGTTTATTGCGCATGCCCTGATCACTCCGGTCAGGGATGCGGCCGGTCATGCGACCCACTATCTCGCGCTCGAAGAAGACATCACCGAGCGCAAGCGGGCGGAGGCCGAACTGCTGGAGACGGCGGCGGGCCTCAAGCTCCTGCACGATGTCGCCGTCGCCCTGGAGATGAGCGAATTGTCCCCGGCGGTCCTCGGGGCCGCAGTGGCCGCCGAGCTGCCTGGCTTGACGGGTGCACCGGCCGATTCGCAGGCCGTGGTCGAGATCGACGGTCACCGGCAGGTGGGTGGTGCCGCCGGGGAGCGTCTCGAGGAGACGACGACCGCCATCAGCATCAACGGCCGGCCGGCCAGGTCACCCTGGGCTATGTACGGCGACCCACCGGCGGTCTGGAGGCTTCGCTTGGTCCCCGCGAGGCGGGGTTGGTGGAAAGCATTGCCCGGACCATCGGGCTGGGCCTCGGTCGCCGCGAGGCCTATGCGCAGGTCCAGCGCTTCAACGCGGATCTCGAAGTGAAGGTGGCCCAGCGGACGGCCGAGTTGGCGGCCCGGGCCCGGGAAATCGAAGGCCTGCTCGCCTCGATTCCCGACATGGTGCTCCGCGTGAACCGCGCCGGCCAGCTGCTGGAGTGTCAGGCCGCCAAGGGCGCAACGCGCCTCGCCCGGCTGGAGTGCCTGGCGCCCTGTTCGGTCACGGCGCTTCCCTCGCCCTTGTACGTGGCGGTGCTGGAGACCGGCCGACAGGCCCTGGAGCAGCACCCCACCGCGTTTGCCGAAACGATCATCGAGGTGGACGGCGCCGGGTCGGTCGACGTGGAGGTGCGCTCAGCCGCAGTCGGCCCGGACGATTTTGTGGCCTTCGTGCGCGATATCACCGACCGGAAGCGCGCCGAGGCGGAGGCGGCCGGACTGCTCGAGAAGGAGCGGCAGGTGTCGGAGATGAAGACGCGCTTCATCTCGGTGACCTCCCACGAATTCCGGACTCCGATTGCCGCGGCCATGGGCACGGTCGAGCTGTTGCGCGGCCACCTGGATCGAATCACGCCGCCCAAGCGCGAGGAAATGTTCGGACGGATTACGAGCTCGTTGCAGCGGACGACCGCCATGCTCGACGACCTCCTCCAGCTCAACCGCATCGATGCCGGCCGCACCAAGGTCGAGCTCGCTCCCGTCAACCTGCGGAATTTCCTGCAGGGGGTGGTCGACGAGGCCCGGCTCGCGGATCGATCGGCGCATGAATTCACCTTCAGCTGGGCGGGCGAGGAGACCGAGGTGACGACCGACTTTCACCTCCTGCATCACATTGTTTCGAATCTCCTCAGCAACGCCGCGCGGTATTCGCCCGCGGGCACGCCCATCACGGCCCGGGGGCGCATCGAACCCGACGAGGTGTGGCTGGTGGTGGAGGACCGCGGCATCGGTGTTCCCGTGACCGACCGCGATCGGATCTTCGAGGCCTTTGAGCGCGGCTCCAACGTCGGCACGATCAAGGGCACCGGCCTTGGTCTCAGCATCGTGAAACGGATAACGCAGCTGCTCGGTGGCACCATCCGCCTCGAGCCCGCCGCCGCGGGCGGCAGCTGCTTCATCCTCGTACTTCCCCGCCGTCTGGCTTGATTTCCGGACGATGAATCCGAAGTCCCGCCCCGCCATTCTGGTCGTTGAGGATGACGACTCGGTCCGCCAGACGGTGGCGGACATGCTCGATCTCAACGGTTTTGGCTTCCTCCTCGCCGGTGACGGCGTCGAGGGCCTCGCGCTGGCCCGCCGCGATCGGCCGTCCGTGATCGTGACGGACATCGAGATGCCGCGGATGAACGGATTCGAACTGCTGCGCCAGATTCGCGCCGACGAGGCACTCCGCACCATCCCGGTAATCATGATCACGGCAAAGGCCGATCGACCCGCCTCCCGGCAGGGGATGGATCTCGGCGCCGACGACTACATCACGAAGCCCTTCACGGAGGACGAACTGATCCATTCGATTCAGGCGCGACTGGATAAGAAGGAGCTCCTCGATGAGCTCGATGCCTTCGGGCACACGGTCGCGCACGATTTGAAGAATCCGCTCGCGACGCTGCTGGGCCGGATCGGCCTGCTCGAGCTGATTGTCGACACCGCGGAGCGGCCGGCGCTGCGGGCGAATCTGGTGGAGGCGTCGCGGGCCGCGGACCGCCTGAACCGGATCATCGACGAGCTGCTCCTGCTGGCGGGAGTCCGCCGCGACCACGTGACCAGCGAGGCCCTCGACATGCGGGCACTTGTCGGCGAGGCGAGCGCCCGGATCGCGGAATTGCTGAAGCAAAGCGGGGCCACGCTGACGGTCGCGGGGACGCTCCCGGTGGCGACGGGGTACGGTCCGTGGGTCACGCACGTCTGGACCAATTATCTGACCAATGCGGCCAAGTATGGGGGGCCCGCGGCAAAGATCTCCGTCGGGGGGGAACAGCGGCCGGATGGACGCACCGTCCGGTTCTGGGTCGCGGATCAGGGTTCCGGACTGGATGCCGCCGCCCAGGCCCGGCTCTTCGTTCCCTTCGCACGAATCTCCAGCATCCGGGCGAAGGGGCACGGGCTCGGGCTTTCGATCGTCCGTCGAATCGTCGAGAAACTCGGGGGTGAGGTGGGCGTGGAAAGCTCGCCCGGCCAGGGAGCTTGCTTTTGGTTTGAATTACCCGTCGCGACCGAGCCCACCCGACCATGAAGATTCTGATCATCGAGGACGAGGAATCCCTCCGCCAGACGCTCCAGGACATGCTGGAGTTTAATGGCTTTGAAGTCATTGCCGCCGCCGATGGCCTCGAGGGGGTGAAGCTGGCGGCGAAAAATCCGGACTTCATCTTTTGTGACATCGCGATGCCCGGCCTCGACGGTTTCGGGACGATTGAGGCCATTCGTCAGACGGAGGCCGGGCGGCTTGTGCCGTTCGTGTTCCTGACCGCCAAGGCGGATCGCGTCGATCAACGACGGGGCATGGCGCTGGGGGCGGATGACTACATCACCAAGCCCTTTTCCGAAAAGGAGATTCTCGACGCGATCGCGGTGCGTATCCAGCGACGGCGCACAGTCCAGGAGCGGATCGACGCCCTCGTGGAGCAGCATCGCCGCGAGGTGGGAGCGGACTGGTCGCACGAACTGCTGACCCCGCTGAACGGCATGCTGGGTGGCCTGCAACTCCTGGAGATGGAGGCTGGAACCATTGGCCCCGATGAAATGAAGGAAGTGGTCGGGTTGATTCGCGGCGGGGCGGAGCGGCAGGAAAAGCTTTCCCGGAAGTTGATCCGGTACTTCGAACTGGAGCGCCTCAAACAAGCCCCGCCGCCGGCCGTGGCCCGGAGCTGTCCGGCCGAAACCGCTGTCCGGGACGGAGTGAGCCGCGCCGGGGCCGAGGCGAAACGCGAGTCCGATGTCGAGGTGCGCGGCGGCGCCGGCGTCGTTGCCCTTCCCGCCGGGTTCCTGGCCGACGCCGTCGCGGAGCTGGTCGGCAATGCGCTGTTCTTTTCGCCCCCCGGACGGAAGGTGGCGGTCACGGCCGGGCCCTGCGACTCGAACTATCGGATCGAAGTGCTCGACCAGGGTCCCGGCATGTCGGTGGAGGAGCGCGCCAATGAAACGCCCTTCACCCAGTTCGGCCGCGCCCGGCAGGGGCAGCAGGGCCTCGGCCTCGGTCTCGCCATCGTCCGCTCCGTGGCGAAAATTGCCGGTGGTCGGTTGGTGCTGGAGGAGGGGCCGGGAGAAAGTGGATTGCTCGCAGTCCTCGAATTGCCGCTGGCAAAAGCGTAACCGCAGCGGGGCAAGGGGGCCGGGAGATCGGGGTCGGAGGAAGCCGGTGGCCGTGCCGCGGTGAAGCCCCCCGGGATTTGGACGCAAAAAAGCGGACGGGTGGCTGTCCCATCCGCTCGAGCCAACTATCAGGAAAAATTAGTTCTGATCCATCATGCGGAGCACCTGGCCGCTGCCTTCGTGAACCCAGTATTGGCCGACGGCCACGCCGGCCGCGATCGCCGCAGGCTTGTTCTGGTAGATCGGGAGGTTCTGCAAGCCGGTGACTCCGGTCGCGCCTTGCACGCCTTGGGCACCGGTGTCGCCCTTGTCGCCTTTCGCGCCCTGGACACCTTTTTCATCCTTTTCGCCGCGCAGGCCGACGGCGCCGATCGTAAATTCGAAGACGTCGGTGGCGGCGGTGCCATTCCCGAACGAGACCATCAAGCGATAGGAACCGGGCGCGGTGGCCGAGGGGCCCGCTGGCAACGTGGCGACGATTTCTCCCGTGCTGGCGGTGGTCCGCAGCGTGCCGCCATTCAGGGTGAGCTGGCTGGCCCCAAGGTTGAGATCCGTGGTGCCGGCCGGGCTGACGTCGAGGTTGCCGGCGCCGCCGACTTCGAACGTGGTCGCGGTGGCGAGGGCGATGGTGAGCGTCATGCCGGCGGCCCCGAGGAGGAGCGCGAGGCCGAGCCGGGGAAAGCGGGTCGGGCGGGCAAACGTGGGACGACGGTGCGGCAAGATGGCCTGGAGGGAACACCACGCCGCCGAACCGGCGACGACCCGACGTTAGCGGAAACTAACCAACCCGGCGGCGAGCCTAGGGCTGCGCCGCCAGCCGCGTCGGGGACGCTCCGTTCGACGAGAGCGCAAGGAGCGAGCAAGCCAGTTCAAACGGAAGGGGAACCCGTCCCACGATCACGGTGAGCAGGCGCGCACCGGGCCGGCTCTCAATCAACTTGGGGAGCGTGGTGTTGAGCCGCGATTCGAGCAGCTGCCGCCACACCTGTTCGGATTCGTCGGCACCGGCCTCTCCGGCGTAAAGCCACAGCGAGACCAGGGAGACGGGCGTCAGGGGGCCAGCGGACGAAGCCGCGCCGTCAGCCCGGCGGCCGCGACCGGATGGGCCGAGCCGAGGCCGAGGGAGGCGAGCCGCACCAGCGCGGTTTCAATCCGCTCCGGTGAGTCCGTGCTGCGAACAAGGGAGTGGGTCAGCAGCGCCGCGGACTCGTGCGACCCCGAACCGAGAAGCATTTCGTGTGTCTGCCACTCGTCGGCGGCGGACGGGCGGTCGAGAGGATCGACTGCCACGCGTGGGCCGCTTCCGTCCGGCGGCCCAGCCGGATCGCCTGGGTGGCATCGGCCAGTCGGACGCCGGGGTCGTCAGGGGTGAGCGCGAGGGCGCTCTTCAACGCGAGATCGGCGGATTTGTAGTGGCCTTCGCGGAAGGCGGCCGCCGCCTCGCGGGCAAATCGTCCGCCGCGCCACTCGCGGTAGCGTCGTGTCAGCGGTTCACGGACTGCCAAGGCTCCGACGACCAGCGCGGTGAGGACCACGCCGATGACGACGGTTCGCCGAGTCCGGGCGCGTGGCGACGGAAACCCGTTGGAAGCGGTCATGCCGCGACCTCGTCCGACCGAGGCGGCCCCGCCAACCCGGCCGGCTTGACAAGATTTGGTCAACGCCCCGCCCTTTGCCGGCGATCCAAATTCACCGCAGGCTGATGGCCTCATGAATTTCAGACCGGTGCTTGTTCTCGCAGGGGTGCTGCTCGCGGGCGTGGACGTCGCCGCCAAGGAGCTGCCCGCCCGGCTGGCCAGCCAGGTGCGGGTCGCGGTCGCGGGCACCAATTCCCGCGCCCTGGCCACGCTCGTTCGGGCCAATCCGGACACCGTGGTCGAGATCGCGCTCCTCGCCGGCACGACCAGCCCGGGGAATCTGCTTTCTCTCCTCGTGACGATTGTCAATGCCGCGCCAGCCGCGACCGCCAGGGTCACGGCGGCGTTCGTGGCGAAATGGCCGGCGCAGGCCGCGGCGATCACCGCGACGGCGGTCACGGCCGCGCCGGATCAGGCGGCTGCGGTACGGGCCGCAGTGGCGAAGGTGATGCCGGTGCAGGCCCCGGCGCCGCCGGCGGCAACGGGCGCGGCCTGACCGGATTCGCGAATCCATTGCTGCGTGGCCCCGGCCTCGAGAGTGAAGGCCTCGCTGATGCGATAGCGCAGGGCGAAGGTCAGTTCGTCGAGGCGGTAGAAATTCGAACCGACGCCGTCCTGCAGGCTCCGTTGATACCGGACAGCATAGGCCAGGTTGGACCGGACCTCGTGGCTGAAGGAGGCGGAGTAGAACGGGCGCGTGGCCGCGACGATGTCGGAGGCCACCCGCGCGCCGCGATAGCGCTGCCGCGTGATGCCGGCTCCGGCACGGACGCTGAGGCTCCGGGAAATCAGCCATTCGTCAGCAAGGCCCAGGGAGAGGAGCCGCGCGCCGTCGGCCGGCCCGCCGACCATGGTGGTGGAGTTGGCCGCCAGGTCCGCCGTCAGGGTGCCCCGCGGAGGACCGCCGCGCGAAAAGGCGGCCGGAACCGGATGGGGATCATGACGCGGCGGCGACCAGGGGCGGCGTGGCCTCGTCTTCGCTCGCGCTGATGGACGGCGACGGAACGAGGCCCAGTTCCACAGCGAGCAGGGTCAGTCCCGCGATCGAATCAACCCCGGTGCGCTCCATCATGCGGCGCCGGTGATTCTCGATCGTGAAGACGCTCAGCCCGAGCTGGGCCGCGATGGCCTTCGAGCTCTGACCGCGCGCGATCCCGGCGAGGACGTCGCGCTCGCGGCTGCTGAGCACGGGCCGGCTTTTGCCACCCGTCAGATCCTGCAGGATCCGCTGGACCAGGCGCCGCGTGCCGCTGCCGGAGTAAACCTGTCCGGCGTGCACGGTCCGCACTCCTTCCACCAGTTCGTGAAGCGGGGCGGTTTTGGCCAGGAAGCCGCGGCCACCGGCGGCAAACGCACGCCGGATCGAGACCGGGCTGGTGGTGCCGGAAAACAGCAGCACGCGCGACACCGGAGAAGCTTCCCGGATGGCCGCGATCGCGTCCGGGCCCTGGCGACCCGGGAGAAAGGCATCGAGCAGCACGACCGCCGGGCGGTGCCGCCGGCAGAGATCGATCGCGGTCTCCGCGTCGATCGCCTGGGCGACCACCGCGATGTCACTCACCTGGTTCAGCGCCGCGGAGAGCAGTCCGCGCACCAGTTCATGATCGTCGACGATCATCACGGTGATACGCGGTGACAAGGAGGCGGTGGTGGAAGCGGACGCGATCATGATGTCCGTTTTATTGTCTTGAATCGGTCTCGGATCAACTGCTGCGGGCCAAGTTGAGTGTAAGTACTCGTCGAAGCTGGCGGATCCTTGCGAAGAGGCATGGGCAGTGGCCGCAGGACGGTGGGCAAGCGGCGGCCCCTGGTGGCGCGATCCCAACGGAACGGCCGCCGTCGGGAAGTGGACGGAGCCAGACCAGGGAAAGGTCTCCGTCCAGCAAGGGGTTATGCCTGCCAGGCCCAACCAGGCCCGGTAGCCTTTGCACCGATCTCGTCCGCATTTGTGAAGGTACTACGCAGAAGAAATCGGACCCCGACATGATAAGCTGGTCGGTTTTCGTAAACGTCCATGAAATTTAAATACACAGGGGGCGCCCCCCGTTCTCCCTGCCCGCCGGCATCCCGGCCGGGTGCCGGCGGACGCCGGGCTGATTCATCCGCCGGCGGTGAAGGCATTTTCCGCCCGCGGTTCCCTCGCGGCTGGCCGGTCTCGTGAAGATCACCCAACGCCTCCTCCTGCTGGGTTCCATCTTCGCCGTGGCGTTCTGCGTCATCGGCTGGGCGGGCTGGCGCGAGCTGCGGCTCATCGAAGGCCGCGAGCGGCTGTCCGCGGTCAGCGTGCAAGCCCGGCTCGGAATTCTGGCGCATCTGGGCCACGAAATCGTCGAAGCGGGCGCGGCGGCCGGAGGAGACGGTGGGACGGACGAGCCGCCGGTGCGGCAGGCCCGGACCGCGGCCGTCGAGCGGGCGCGATCCGCGGTTCTGGGATTGCTGGGCCGGTATGAGGCGTTCGGATCGCAGGACGCCGAGGAGCGCCGGCACCTCGCGGATTTCCGCCGGTTGGCGGCGGTCTGGTTTGGTAAACTCGGGAGCACCCGCGGGGACGCGGGGCGCACCGCGATCGGTCCCCTCACAGCCGAGTTACTGAAGACGCTGGATGATTGGACCGTCTACGGTGAGAGGCTCTCCGGGAGCGGCATCGCCGTGGCGGACCAGGCCCTCGCCAGGGCGAGGCGCAGCCTCGTGGCCGGTGTTTCATTGCTGGTCCTGCTCTTTGGCGGCCTCGGTCTGGTCCTGTCCCGGACCATCGTGTTTCCGATCCGGGAGCTGCAAACGGCGGTCCAAGCCATCGCCGCCGGAGATTATCATCGCGCGGTGCCGTCCACGGATTCCCGGGATGAGACGGGGCAGCTCGCCCGTTCCATCGAGGTGCTGAAGCAGGCGGCGGCGGCGACCGAGTCGGACCGCTGGCTCAAGGCGCAGATCAACCGGGTCCTCGCGAACCTGCAGGCCGTGAGATCCTCGCACCAGGGTTTCGGCGCGCATCTGCTGGCGGAGGTCATGCCCATCGTGGGCGGCGGCGTGGCACGAATGTTCTGCCCGGATGAAGGCGGCGTCCTGCGGGTGGTGGCGGACTTCGGCCTGCCGCGTGAGGGCGGCTCCTTCCTCTCGCCGTCGGCGCGCGAGAAGGCGGTCCTGGCGGAGTGCGCCCGGGAACGGCGGGTGATGAACGTGGTGCCGGTGCCCGCCGGCTATTTCGGCCCCGGGCTGCCGGCGGAGGGCGGGCGAGGGCTGGTGCTTGTGTGCCCGCTGGTGGTGAGGGACCGTCTGCTGGGCGTGGTGGAGATCGCGCCCGCGCGCGCCCTTTCCGCCCGCGAGCAGGAGTTCCTGAACGAACTGCCGGCGCCGGTCAGCGTCCTGTTCGAGAGTCTGGAGCGGTTGCTGACATCCAATGCCCAGACGCGGGCCCTGGGCGTGCAGCAGCAGGCGCTGGTGGATGCCGAGGCGTGGTTCCGCGAGATCGTGGAGTCGGCCCCGGTCGGAATGCTGCTGGGCGACGCCGACGGGGCGGTCGTGATGGTCAACCGGGAGGCGTCACAAATCTTCGGATACCCAATCGCCGGGATGGTGGGATTGAAGCTCGAGGAGCTGCTGCCCGCCGAGCAGCGTTATCATCAGCGGGCCTCCCGGGACTGGGCGCCGGAGGCGCCCGGGCAGGGGTCCGTGCCCCTGCTGTTGAGCACCGGCATCGCGCAGCGCCGGGACGGGACGACGCTGCCCGTCGATCTGGCCATCTCCCGGCTGACGCCGGTGGCGGGCCGCCGGGGCACCCTGTGTTTCTCCGTGCGCGACGTCAGCGAACGCGAGCGCATGGAGCGGACGCTCCGGGCCAAGGAGGAGCAGATGCGGCTCATGTTCGAGTCGTGCTTCGACGGGATCTACAGCGTCGATGAGGCCGGACGCTTCACCTCGATGAACGCCGCGGGCCTGCGGATGCTCGGTTACGAGGATTTCGAGAGCCTGCGCGGCCAGGACAGCCATGCGCTGCTCAACCATCACCGGCGCGACGGCTCGGTGCTCGCCGCGGCCGACGGCCCGTTCGCGCACGTCAGGAAGGCCAATGCCCCCTTGCGCTGCGACGACTGCCCTTTCTGGCGCAAGGACGGGAGTCACGTCATCGTGGCGTTCGCGGCGGCGCCCCTGCTACGGGAGGGACAGTTCATCGGGGCCGTCGTGAGCTTCACCGACGTGTCGGAGCGCCGGCAGGCCCTCGAGCTGATCGAGCGGCAGACCGCCACCCTCTCGGCGCTGCTCAACGCGATTCCGGAGGCGATCTATTTCAAGGATGCCACCGGCCGGTACCTCGGTTGCAACGCCGCCTTTGCCGAGCAGGTCGGACGACCGCAGCAGTCGGTGGTCGGGGAGACGGACGCCGGTCTGTTTCCCTCCGCATTGGCCGATGGATTGATGGCGCGGGACCGGCTCATGCTCACCACCCAGCAGAGGGTGGTGGCGGAAGAGTGGCAGACGGGACCCGACGGTCGGCGCCGGTTGCTCGACACGCTGCGGTCGCCGTTCTGGGACGCGTCCGGGCGTCTGATTGGCCTGCTCGGAGTCAGCCGGGACATCACGGGCCGGCGGCAGGCGGAGCTGGAGATGAGAAAGCTGTCGCGGGCCGTCGAACAGGCACCGCTATCGGTCATCATCACCGACCTGTCCGGGGAGATTGAATACGCGAACCCGCATTTCGTGGAATCGACGGGCTACGACTTTGAGGAGGTCCGGGGCAAGAATCCCCGGTTTCTCCGGTCCGGGCACACCCCCCGGGAGGTCTTCACGGTGCTCTGGCGGACGATCTGCTCGGGCCAGGTTTGGCGCGGCGAAATCGTGAACCGGATGAAGGATGGCCGCATCCGGGTGGAACTGGCCGTGATCTCGCCCGTCGGGTACGCGGATGGCCGGATCTCGCATTACGTGGCCCTCAATCAGGACATCACCGAGCGGAAGCGAGCCGAACAGGATTTGCGGTTCAGCCGGACGATCGTGGAAGGGACCGGTCCGATGCTCTGGGTCAATGCGGACGGAGTCGCCGTCTACGCCAATGAGGCGGGCCTCCAGCATCTCGGCTATACGGCCGAGGAGTTGCGCCAGCTCAAGATCCCGGACTGGGACCCCGACTACGATCTCGTGCACCGGCTCCCGGTGGATTGGGAACGCATGAGAGCCCAGCGGGGCGGAATCACGATCGAATCCCGGCACCGCCGCAAGGATGGCTCGCTGGCCGAGGTCGAAATCTCAAGTTTTCTCCTCGAGAAGGACGGAGCGGAGCTGTCCATCTGTTCGATCGTCGACATCACCGCCCGCAAGCGCGCGGAGCAGGAAATCATCCAGGCCCGCGAGATCGCCGAGGAGGCCACGAAGGCGAAGAGTGATTTCCTCGCGAACATGAGTCATGAGATTCGCACGCCGATGAACGCGATCATCGGCATGAGCGGGCTGGCACTGAACGCGGGGCTCAACCCAAGGCAGCGCAACTACGTCGAAAAAGTGCACCGGTCGGCGGAGAACCTGCTGGGCATCATCAACGACATCCTCGACTTCTCGAAGATCGAGGCCGGCAAGCTGACGATGGAGCGGGTCGAATTCCGCGTCGATGACGTGGTGGAGGACCTGGCCAATGTGATTGCCCTCCGCGCGGAGCAGAAGGGGATTGAACTGCTGTTCGACCTTTCGCCCGACCTGCCGAACCCCCTCCTGGGAGATCCGCTGCGACTGGGCCAGATCCTGCTCAACCTTGGCAACAACGCGGTCAAGTTCACGGAGCGCGGCGAGATTGTCGTCGGCGTCGAGCCGGCCGCGGGGGCCTCCTCGGCGACGGAGGTGGAGTTGCATTTCTGGGTTCAGGACACAGGCATCGGCCTGAGTGCCGAGCAGCTGGGGCGGCTGTTTGAATCGTTCAGCCAGGCGGACGCCTCCACGACGCGGAAATACGGGGGCAGCGGGCTGGGGCTCGCGATTTCCAAGCGCCTGGTCGACCTGATGCAGGGTCGGATCTGGGCCGAAAGCGCTCCGGGCCAGGGTTCGACCTTCCACTTCACTGGCCGCTTTGGCCGGCCGATGGCAGCCGCATCGCCGCGGATGCCGGCGGCGGACGAGTTGCAGGGGTGTCGCATGCTCGTCGTGGACGACAACCGCTCGGCCCGCACCATCCTCTCGACGATGGGGCGCAGCCTCGGGCTTGAGGTGGATCTGGCGGCTGACGGCGAGACGGCCCTGCGCATGATCGATGAGGCGCAGGCAGGGCGCCGACCTTACGAGGTCACCCTGATGGATTGGAAGATGCCCGGCCTCGACGGCTTGAGCTGCGTGCAGCAGTTGCAGGCGAAAGGCGACCTGGCGCGGAGCGTCATCATGGTGACTTCTTACAGCCACGATGAAGCCCGGCATCTGGCCGACGATCGCGGCGTGGAGCTCGGTTCGGTTCTGACCAAGCCCGTTACCTCGTCGAACCTTCTTGAGACCATCGCCCGGACCGTGCGCCGGACGGCGGCCAAACAGCCGCTTCGCGCCGTGCGGGACGACGGACGGCAGGATTTGCGCCGCCACCTCGCCGGGGCCCGGCTGCTCCTGGTCGAAGACAACGAATTGAACCAGGAACTCACGACCGAGTTGCTGGCATCGGCCGGAATCGAAGTGGTCCTGGCGGCGGATGGACAGGAGGCGCTCGATCGTCTGGCAAAGGATGGCCCGTTCGACGGCGTGCTGATGGATTGCCAGATGCCGGTGATGGATGGCTATGAAGCCACCGCGCGGATCCGGACCAACCCGGCCTGGAACCGGCTGCCGGTCATCGCCATGACCGCCAACGCCATGGCGGGCGAGCGGAATAAGGTCATTGCAGCGGGCATGAATGATCACATCGCGAAGCCGCTCAACGTCGTGACCATGCTCGCAACGATTGCCCGCTGGGTGACGCCGGCCCGGCCGACCTCGCCGGCTCCGCCGCAGGAGCCCGCACTGGACGCCACCAGCTGGCCCTTGCCGGGAATCGATGTCAGAGCGGGCCTCGCGATCAGCATGGGCAACGAGCTGCTCTATCGCCGGTTGCTGGCCAGCTTCGCCCGCAACCAGGGTGACTTCGGCGCGCTGTTTCAGCAAGCCCAGGCCGGGGCCGACGGGCAGTCCGCCCAGCGGGCGGCGCACACGTTGAAGGGAACCGCCGGGAGCATTGGTGCGCGGGTGCTGGCGGGAAGGGCGGAGGAACTCGAGGCGGCCGCGGCGGGCGGAGACCCCGCAATGATCCAGCCGGCCCTGACGCGGACGCTGGCGGAACTCGAACTCGTGATTGCGGGCATCAATCAGCTGAAGGCGGTCAAACACATGCCGGCCGGCACCGCGATCCCGGGCGCGGAGATGGAACCACTGCTCACGCGCCTGGAAGCCGTGCTTCGCCTGGGCGATCCCAACGCGGTTGAAATCGCCGCCGAAGCGGTGGCCGCCGGCCGCGGCACCCTGTTGGAGCAGCCGCTCAAGGCCGCCGCCGACGCCATTGCCGCGTACGACTTCGATCAGGCGCGGGAGCACGTGCAGACCGCGCGGCAGGCTCTCACCTCCGCCTGATCCCCCGAACCCTTCCGCCTGCCATGATCGCACCTTCCCCGCTTCCGGGTTCAAGCCGGCCCTGTCTCCTCCTCGTGGACGACACGCCGACGAACATCGACGTTCTGATTGGTGTGTTAAAATCCGAATACGATCTCCGCGTGGCCAATCGCGGCGCCAAGGCGATCCAGATCTGTGAATCGGGCGAGCGCATCGATCTCGTGCTGCTCGATGTGATGATGCCGGAGATGGACGGGTTCGAGGTCTGCCGCCGGTTGCGCGCCAATCCCGCCACCAAGGACATCCCGGTCATTTTCCTGACGGCCAAGACGACCGTCGAGGATGTCGTACGCGGATTTGAAACGGGCGGAGCCGACTACGTGACGAAGCCCTTCCGTCCGTTCGAACTCCGGGCCCGAGTCCGGACCCAGCTGACGCTCCGCGTGCAGCAGCGTGAGATCACCCAGAAGAACGACGAGCTGAAGGAGCTGCTCCAAATCCTCTGTCACGATGTCGGCAACCAGTTTGCCGTGCTCAGCATGTCCCTGGAGCTGTTTGCCAGCCGTCCCGAACTGGGCGTGGCCAGGCTGTTGCCGCGGATGGCGACGGCGGCAAAGAACGGCATCGGGCTGTCCAATCTGGTGCGCGAATTGCGCCGGACGGACGAGAAGAAGATCACCCTGCAACCGGTCGGAATCCGCTCCGCGCTCGAGGAGGCGATGGTCATCGTGGAAGACCGCGTGCTGGCCAAGGAGCTGACCGTGGCCACCGATGTGCCGGAGGCGCTGATCCTGGCGGAGCCATTCTCCCTCACGAATTCGGTGTTCGGCAACCTCCTGTCGAACGCGATCAAGTTTTCGCACCGCGGGGGACGGATTGAGATTTGCGGGGAGGTCCGGGACGAAACGGTGGAGATCCGCTTTCGGGATCACGGCATCGGCATGCCGCCCGCGCTGCTGGAGCAATTGTTTGACATCGGCCGCAGCCACAGCCGGGCCGGGACGGATGGGGAGCGCGGGACGGGCTTCGGGATGCCGCTGATGCGCCGCTTTGTGGTCCAGTACGGCGGCTCGGTCGCGGTGGTGAGCCGGGACGTTGGGGCGCACCCGGAGGATTCCGGCACCGAATTCCATCTGACCCTCCCGCGCGCCCGATGACGCCGGGCCACCAGGTTTCGCCCGCCGCGCCCGCCGCAGATTTCGGCCGCATGACGCCATCCGCCTCCGACCCTAGTCCCCGGCCTTCGTGCACTCGAATCGAGCAGGGCGTGATCGCCGGAGCATTACTGACGGCTGCCGCCCTGGGGTCGTGCCTTTGCTTTGGATTCGGCGCGTCCCTGAGTGGCTCTTCACCGCCGCGCGGCGTCGCCATTGTCTTCCTCGCGGCCGCGTTTTCGCTGGCTCGCTGGGGAGGACGATTGGGGCGAACGCTGGCCTGGCCCTTCCTCGTGGCGGGGCCGGCCCTGGCGCTTGGCGTGGCGGTGCGGGGTTTTCGCGCCTCGACTACTCCATGGGCTTTCGAGGACGGACTGGTAGATCCGGAAACCGGCCGCATGGGCCTGAGCCTCTCGCTCCCGGTGGCAATTTTCTTCGCCGTCACCGCCGGAATTCTGTCGCTCGAGTTGCTCGGGCTGGCGCGGCGTATCCGGTGGCGGCGGGCTGCCATGCTGTTCTCAGTGGCACTGGTCGCCATCTGCGTCGTTGTGGCGGTCGGCCGGGCGAACGGCTTTTCGGTTCTCGTCGTCAATGGGGAATCGCTGACCCTGATCGGCTCGATGGCCGTTGGATTGCTGAACCTGGCCGCAGCCGTCGCGTACGGGCTGTGGCCGGAGTCCCTCGCGGCGATCCGCGGCCGTCCGCTCAACGCTCGAACCAGTGTGACTCCGGCCGAAGAGCGCACGCACCACCTGCTCCTCGCCGCCTTAGCCACCACCGTGGTCATGGCCACGGCGATTGCCTATAGTGGCCTGCGCTATCTGGTGCAGAAACAGCGGGCGGAACTGTCACTCGATCTCACGAGCGTGCTGGAGGAGAAAGACGGCCAAATTGAGGCGTGGCGAGAAGAGCGCCGCGCGGACCTGCGGGTCCTGATGCAGGCGCCGCTGATGCGGGAGAGCCTTACCGCCCTGACCCTGAATCCCCAACTGTCGGCCTCCGATCTACCCTTGGGCGAGTTCACCAAAGAATTTCTCGGGGCCTATGGCTATGACACGATCGCGCTGCTGGATGCCCGGGGAATCCCTCTCTGGACTGCCCCGTCCGAAGCCTTGACGGTTACGCTGCCGTCAGCGGCTCTCCGCGAGGCGCTGCGGCGGACCGAAGGCGAGGCCGTCGATGAACTGCATCGGACTCCGGACGGCAGGGTGTGGTTTGATTTGATCGCCCCGGTGAGGAATTCTGCCGGACAGGGGATGGTCGGGGCAATTTTTCTGCGGGTGGATCCCCGCCGCCGGCTCTTCCCGATGGTTCAGAAATGGCTCAGCACGCGGAAGACGCCGGAGATTCTGCTGGTGCGTCGCGATTCCGACAGCGTGCTCTTTCTCAGCCCGGTGCGAGATCGGCCGGACGCCGAGGTGAGCTTCCGGCTGCCGTTGGCGACCCCAAATCTGCTCGCGGCCGAGGCGGTTCGCGGGGAGGTGACCAACCCTCGCGAGGCGCAGGACTACGGCGGTCGGAGGGTTTTGGGCGCCGCGCATCCGGTGCCAGGCAGTTCGTGGGTGCTTGTGGCCAAGATCGATCTTTCCGAGTTGTACGGTCCGGTCCGGGCCGACGCGTGGCGGGCTGGTGCCGCTCTCGGCGGGATCCTCCTGGCCGCCGGGCTGGTGGGGGGCGGCTTCTGGCACCGGCGGCAATTCCAGCATGTTCGCCAGCGTTGGATCGACGACCAGGGCCGCCACGCCGCCATCGAGCGGCTTGGTCTCGTGATGCGGCATGCGAACGACATCATCCTGATTTTCGACGAGCAGATGCGGATCGTGGAAGGCAACGAGCGGGCGGAGTCCGCCTATGGCCGCCCGGTGGCCGAACTCCGAAGTCTCACCGCCGGCGACCTGAGGGCCGCGCGCGGGCAGGCGGGACTGGCCGCCGATTTCGCCGCGGCCCTGCAGAGCAGCCATGTGTTTGAGACGACGCATCGGCACCGCGACGGCCGGGAATTTCCGGTCGAGGTCAGTTCGCAACCCGTGCTGATCGAGGGCCGTCCGCATGTGCTGTCGATTATCCGCGACACGTCCGAGCGGAATGCTCACCTCGGGGAAATCGAGCGGCTCGGCCGGATGTACCAGGCCGTCAGCCAGGTGAATCAGGCGCTGGTCCGCGCCACCAACCGGCTCGAACTGCTGCAAGACGTCTGTGCGGCGATGGTCGGGAGCGGCCTGTTCAAGGTGGCCTGGGCCGGCTGGCTGAATGAGGAAAGCCGGCGGCTGATGCCACTGGCGGTCGCGGGCGACCACTCCGCGTATCCCGAGGAGATCAACGTGTCGGCGGACGCGGAAGTCGACGGGAGTTCCGGGCCCGTCGGGACCGCGTTCCGCGAGGCCCGGCCGGTGGTCGCCAATAATTTTCGGGCCGGCACCACGGCGTTGCCCTGGAAGAATCGCAACAGCATGCATTCGGTCCTGGCCCTGCCGATCCGCGAGGCGGGGCGGCCCGTGGGCGTCCTGGTGGTTTATGCCGCCGAGGCCGACTTTTTTCAGGCCCGGGAAATCGCGCTGCTCGAGGAGGCGGCCGGGGACGTTTCCTTTGCGCTGGATCTCTTTGCCCGCGAGGCCCTCCGCCGGGAGACGGAGGACGCTCTCGCCACCAGCCGGCGCCGGATGGAATTCCTCCTCTCCGCCACGCCCGCCGTGCTCTACACCCGGCGCGCGGGTGATTCTGCGATTACCTTCGTGAGCCCGAACGCGCACCGAATCACGGGGTGGCCCGCGTCCGGTTTCGAACTGGATCCCGGCTTATGGCTCGAGCGGGTGCACCCCGGGGATCGCGATGCCCTGCTGGCGGGCTTCGCGGCGATCGGGCCCGGACAGGCGACGTCCTTCGAATACCGCCTGCGGCGCCCGGATGGCACCTACCGCTGGATCCACGACGAGATCAGCAGCGCGATCGACGAGCAGGGGCGGCTGCAGGAATACGTTGGCTTCTGGAGCGACATCACCGCCCGCCGCGAGGCGGAGCATGCCCTGCATGAACGGGAGCAACTCCTGACGCTGGTCTTCAACCAGATGCTGGACTCCATCGTGCTCTACGATCTCTCGGCCCAGCGATTCACGGAGTTCAACCCGGCGGCGCATCGCAACCTCGGTTATTCGCGGGAGGAGTTTGCGCAGCTGTCGATTCCCGACATCGACGTCGGGCTGACGCCGGAGCAGCTCGGCGAAGCCCTGCAGCTCTTCGCGTCGCCCGCCGGTGGCGTGATGGAGACGAAGCATCGTGGCAAAGACGGATCGATCCGCGACGTCCGGGTCGGGGCGAGGAAGGCCACCATGGGTGGACGGGACTATCTCGTGACCTTGTGGAGCGACGTCACCGAGCAACGGAAGATGGCGGAAGCGATTCGCATCAGCGAAGAGCGTCATCGTGCCCTGTTTGAAAACATGGACCTCGGCGTGGTCTATCACGACGCGGCGGGCGCGATCACCACGGCCAATCCCGCGGCGGAACACATTCTCGGCCTCTCGCTCGCCGCGATGCAGGGCCTGACATCGACGGCCCCGATCTGGCGTGCCCTGCGGGAGGACGGCACGACCTTTGCCGGCGAGGAGCATCCCGCGATGGTGGCCTTGCGCACCGGCGCCCGCGTGAACGGGGTGGTCATGGGGGTGCAATCCGGCAACCGCCCGGAAGTGCGCTGGCTCCTGGTCGATGCGGTGCCCGAGGTACGCCGGGGGGAGACGAAGCCGCACCGGGTGTTCGCGATCTTCAATGACATCACCGCGCGCCGGGAGGCGGAGGCGGAATTGCGGAAGCTGTCGACGGCGGTGGAGCAAAGCCCGGCCGCCGTCTTCATCACCGATCTGCGGGGGAGGATCGAGTATGTGAACCGCCGCTTCACCGAATTGACCGGCTATACGCTGGCCGATTGCAAGGACCGGAACCCGCGTTTTCTCCAGAGCGGCCTGACGCCGGGCCACACCTATGCGGACCTGTGGCGGCGGATTCTCGACGGCCAGCTGTGGCAGGGCGAGATGGTGAACCGCAAGAAGAACGGCGAGATTTTCACGGTGTTGCTGCGCATCGCGCCCGTGAAGGACGCCGATGGCCGGAACACGCATTACCTCGCGATCAACGAGGACATCAGCGAGCGCAAGCGGGCCGACGCCGAGTTGCGGCGCACCCTGCAGGGTCTGCGGGTTCTCAACGAGGT
The DNA here is from genome assembly GCA_947472765.1 of Opitutia bacterium. Lineage (GTDB taxonomy): Bacteria > Verrucomicrobiota > Verrucomicrobiia > Opitutales > Opitutaceae > ER46. The sequence goes on along the minus strand of CANJCM010000042.1, from coordinate 15,279 downwards.
CGCGCGCGTGCTGGAGCGCCGCGATTTTTCGGTCGCCGAACTGGGCCGGGTGGTTGCGACCGCGTTGGTTGGGCTGACCGAACCCCCGGGGATCTTGCAGGCGGTGGTGGAGATTGAAGGCGAGCGGCAGTCGGCCGGGGCCGAGGGCTCACGCGTCGCCGAAATCTGCGCGGGCGTCACCATCAACGAAAGACCTGCCGGCCAGATCATCCTCGGTTGCGTTCGCTGGCCTGGCGGGGCTCCGGAGGAGGTCTTCCGGGGCCAGGAGACGGCATTGCTGGAGAACCTGGCCCGGATGATCGGTCTGGGTCTGGCCGAGCGCGAGGCCTTTGCCTCCGTCCAGCGCTTTAACTCCGAGCTGGAGGACAAGGTGGGCCAGCGCACGGCCGAGCTCGCGGCGCGGACGCGGGAAATCGAGGCGCTGCTCGACGCGATTCCCGATCTGGTGCTGCGCGTGAACCAAACGGGGACCCTGCTCGATTGCCAGCCGGCCAAAGGCGCCACGCGTCTTGCCGGGCTGGCCTGCCCGGCACCCTGTTCGCTCGCGGTTCTCCCGCCGTCGCTCCAGGAGGCCGTGCTCGCCTCCGGACGGGAGGCCCTCGCGAAAGAAGGCACTCATTTTGCGGAGGCCGACGTTGTCCTGTCCGAGGCGGGGTCTTTCGCGGCCGAGGTGCGGTCGACCACGGTGGGTCCCGGGCAGTTCGTCGCTTTCGTCCGGGACATCACCGAACGCAAGCAGGCGGAAGCCGAGGCCTCGGGGCGGCTCGAGCAGGAGCGGCAGGTCTCCGAAATGAAATCACGCTTCATCTCGGTGACGTCGCATGAATTCCGGACGCCGATCGCCACGGTGATGGGGACGGTCGAGCTCCTGCGGGGCCACCTCGATCGCATCGCGCCGGCGAAGCGCGAGGAGATGTTCGCGCGCATCATGGGCGCCCTGCACCGGATGACCGAGATGCTGGATGATTTGCTGCAGCTCAACCGGATCGACGCCGGACGCACCCGGGTCCAACTCGCCCCCGCCAATCTCCGCCTCCTGCTGGAGAGCCTGGTCGAGGAGGCCCGGGCCGGCGACCGGTCGGCGCACGAGTTCGTCTGGCGCTGGAACAGCGAGGCGGCCGAGGCCACCACGGACGCCCAGCTCCTGCACCACATCTTTTCCAATCTGCTCAGCAATGCGGCGCGCTATTCGCCGCCCGGCACCGTCATCGCCGTCACCGGGACAGTTGGGCCGGAAGGAATCCGGCTGACGGTGGAGGATCGGGGCATCGGCATTCCGCCCGCGGATCGCGAACGGGTCTTCGAACCCTTCGAACGCGGATCCAACGTGGGTGCTATCGCCGGCACGGGTTTGGGACTGAGCATCGTGAAGCGGATGACGGAACTGCTCGGCGGCACGGTCCGGGTGGAACCGGTCGAGCCGTCCGGCAGCCGCTTCATCCTCGAACTCCCGGGGGATCCGGTCCAGCGGCCATGAATAATCCGCCTTCCCGCTGTGCCGTGCTCGTGGTCGACGATGACGAAGCGGTCCGCCAGACCGTGGCCGACATGCTCGAGCTGAATGGCTTCGAAGGCCTGCAGGCGGCTGATGGTCATGACGGACTCACGCTGGCCCGGCGCCACCGGCCGGCCGTCATCGTGACGGATCTCGAGATGCCGCGAATCGACGGCTTCGAACTCCTGCGCCAGATCCGTGCGGAAGAGGAGCTGCGAACCATTCCGGTCATCGTGGTCACCGCCAAGGTCGATCGCACCGCTGCCCGCCGCATCGTCGAAAAGCTCGGCGGGCAGGTGGGGGTCGAAAGCCAGCCCGGCCAAGGATCCCGCTTCTGGTTCGAATTACCGCGGCAGGTGATCCCATGAAAATTCTCATCATCGAAGACGAGGATGCCCTCCGGCAGACCCTCCAGGACATGTTGGAGCTGAATGGCCACGAAGTGGTGGCGGCGGCCACGGGAACCGAAGGCGTGCGGCTCGCGGTAACGCGGCCCGACTTCATCTTCTGCGACGTCTCCATGCCGGGCCTCGATGGCTTCGGCACCATCGAGGCCATCCGGCGGACCGAGGCCGGGCGGCTCGTCCCCTTCGTCTTCCTCACCGCGAAGGCCGATCGCGCCGACCAGCGCCGGGGCATGGCGTTGGGAGCGGATGACTACATCACAAAGCCCTTTTCAGAAAAGGAGCTCCTCGACGTCATCGGGGCGCGCACCCAGAGGCAGCGCACCGTGCAGGAGCGCGTGGAAGCCATGATGGAGCAGCATAGCCGGCAGGTTGGCGCCAACTGGTCGCACGGGCTGCTCACGCCGCTGAACGGCATGCTGGGCGGCCTTCAACTCCTCGAGTTGGAGGCGGAAACCATCAGCCGTGATGAACTGAAGGAAGTGATCGGTTTAATCCGCACCGGCGCGGAGCTGCAGGAGACCCTCTCGCGAAAGTTGATCCGGTATTTCGAACTGGAGCGAATCAAGCAGGGCGAGCCGCGGGCTGCTGCTCCACGCTGCTCGGCCGAAACGGCGGTGCGCGACGGAGTCCGGCGCGCCACCACCGACGCGAAGCGCGAGACCGGGGTCGAGGTGAGCTGCGCTCCCGGCGAAGTCCCGGTGGTCGCGGTGTTTCTCGCCGACGCCGTGACGGAACTGGTCAGCAACGCCTTGTTCTTTTCGCGGCCCGACCAGGCGGTGGTCGTCACCGGCGCCCTCCACGACTCGGTGTATCGCATCGAGGTTCTCGATCGAGGCCCCGGTATGACGGCGGAGGAGCGCGCGAACGAAGCGCCCTTCACCCAGTTCGACCGCGTTCACCACGAACGGCGGGGGCTCGGCCTCGGCCTCGCCATCGTCCGCTCCGTGGCGAAACTGGCCGGTGGCCGTTTCACGCTGGAGGATGGGCCCGGCGGGAACGGGCTCCGTGCGGTGCTCGAATTGCCGGCGGCGAAAGCCTGACCCGGTCCGGGGGGGCTGGCCGGGCTTTCCGTCTGGATTCTGCTCCCAAATCCATTGTTCTCGCGCTGATGACGGCCCCCGCTTCCAAACCCCTTCTGCGCAACGCTCCGTGCTCCTGTGGCAGCGGAAAGAAGTACAAGCACTGTTGCGGAGCAACCGCGACCGTTGCCGCGACTTCAGTTCCGCCGGTGACGAAGAGCCGCCGCGATGTCTGGCTGATCGCGCTCGGACTCGCGGCGCTGGTGGGCGTGACAATCTTGGCGCTCGTTTCCGTCAACCGGCGGCCCGCCGCTCGGCCCGGAGAAGTGACCTCGTTGCTGCCCGGAGGTCGGATACCGAAGGCCTGGGAATTCGACGCGGCGAACAACCGTCACTGGGATCCGGGCCACAATCACTGGCATGACGGTCCGCCTCCGGCCGGCGCGGCCAAGGCCGATGCAGCTGCCGCCGCGGCCGCTGAAGCGGTGGGGAAGTAAGCGCGGCAGGGCCTCACCGGGCCAAACCGGTGGAACCACGAAGACGCGAAGGCACGAAGCGGATGAGTTCCCTCGGTGTCTTGGTGCCTCGGTGGCTAAAAAGGGGACTGGTGACTGAGAGGGCGCGCACGAGGCGCGCCCCTACGAAAGGCGTGCCGGCGCGCGGCTCGGACACTTCGTGCCTTCGTGTCTTCGTGGTTAAATCCGACGGATTGCTACCGCACTACGTCGTCACGCCGAGCAGGCCGCGGGTGAACTGGAAGTCCACCGCGCCCTGCACCATCGCGACGGGCGTGTACTCGCGTTGCGCGACCTGGCTCACGAGGCGAACCAACGCGGCTTCATCCGCTGCGGCGTCTCCCGTGAGGAACGCGTCGATGTCATCCGCGGGCAGGGTTCCGCGCTGGGAGTTTTCGCCGACCTGAATGACGGGCACGAGCGGGTGGCCCTGTTGCGCATGGCGCCCGACCAACGTGAGCGCGACCTGCGCGCCGCTGCCACCGAGGCCGGTGAGATTCTCCACCCAGTGATCGCTTTCCGTCGCGACGACATGGAAGCCGCGCTGCGTGGCGACCTGACCATACGCGAGCGTCGCATGCGGTGCCGTGGTGCCGAACAGTGACGTGCGGAACGACGCGTTCGCGAGCAACGGATCGCTTTCCGGAATGAGGATCGTGCCGCCGGCGGCGACGACGGAGCGGGCAAGGCGAGCGAGGGCGGTGGCGGTCGGGACGCTGACGGGCGCGGCCGTGAGCAGGGCGAGATTGAGCGCGCCGAGATCGGTGAGGCTCGTCGTCGCGGGCGGGAGTTCCGCAAATCGCGTGGCGAACCAGGCCTCGATGTTGCCGAGCGCCTTCTCGATGCCGCCGTCGAGTTGCACGCTCGCCCAGCCGAAGCGGGACAACGGCACACCGTTGGACTCGAGGTGGTGGCGCATGACGTCGTTCGGGATCTTCTCGCAGCCGTGCTCGAGCAGCAGGGCCGCAGCGACGTTGGGGTGCGTGATGTAACCCTGATACGTGCGGTTCAGCAGGTGGTACATCGACTCGCCGCCGAAGCCGCAGCCCTCGGTGTGCGTGAGCGCGACGAAGCGTGTGATGCCCTGGGCGCGGCCGAGTTGCTTCGCATTGAGCCGGTCGGCGGCAAGGCGGGAGATCTGCGCTGCGCAGAGACTCGTGGGCAACACGAGTCCGACTCGCTCGGTGGCGAAACGTCCGTCGACACCCTTCGCGAGCTGGAGTGGCGCGGCGGCCGGAGCGGGTGCCGCGTTCAACGTCAGCGGAGTGCCGTTGGGCAATTTGCGCGCGCGGAGTTCATCGAGATGGCTGCGATCGGTCTGACGCCAGTTGCGCCAGAGCGAGACCTGCGAGTGGCCGGCGCGTTCGCCCTTGGTGCGCTGGCCCGAGGCGGTGGCGATGAGCAGGTCGAGATATTCGGCGGTCAACGACTCCATCGACTCACCGTCGAGGTAGCGGCCGGCATTGATGTCCATCTCGTGGATCAAGTGCTGGTGCCGCCGCGTGGTCGTGGTGATCTTCAGCGTGGGCGTGAACGGGAAGTTGGTGATCGAGCCGTTGCCCGTGACAAAAAGGATCAGGTTGCAGCCCGCGCCCATCTGGCCGGCGATGCCCTCGAGATCGTTGCCGGGGCCGTTCATGAAATAGAACCCGGGCTCGTTCAGCGGCTCGGCGTAATCGATGACGTGCTCGAGGCGGGTGCGCGGATCCTTCTTGTGCACGGCGCCGATCGACTTGAGCGAGATGTTGTAGAGTCCGCGCATCTTGTTGCCGCCGGACGGATTGCTCTCGGCGGTGACGCCGTGCCAGCTGAGCCGCTCCTTGAAGAACTCGATCTTCTCGAGGAATTTCTGCGCGGTCGCGTAGTCGCGGGCGTTCTTGAGCAGATAGGCTTCGGCGCCAACGGACTCGTCGGTCTCGGTGAGCACCGCGATGCCGCCGTTGCGAATCACCTCGTGGGCCATCGCGCCGGCGAGCGGATTGCCGGAGATGCCGGAGAACGCGTCGGAGCCGCCGCATTGCAGGGCGATGCGCAGGCCGCTGATCGGCTCCGCGGTGCGCGGGAAGGCGGAGACGGTCGGCAGCCAGCCGCGGATGATCTTTTCACCCTCGGCGAGACCGGCGGCCATGCCGGACTGGAGCGACAGGAACTGATGCGGCACGTCCGCGATCGGATAGCCCTGGTCACGCAGATAAGCGGAGAGGCGGGCGTTATTGATCGGCTCGGTGCCGTAGTCGACGGCGAGCACGGCGCCGACGTTCGAATGCACCATGAACCCGGCGAGCGCGCGCAGGATCTCGGTGGTGTTATTGGGTTCGCCGGGGCCGCTGCCCTCGGTGTGGGCGATGGCGACGATGCCATCGAGACCGGGATGAACTTTCGCCAGCGCCTGCAGCCGGGCCGCGAGCTGGCGCGCGAAACTGGCGGTCTCGGAGTTGGTGCCGAGGATCACGATGTGGTTGCGCGTGCCGACGCCGCGGCGACCGGGGCGGCGATAACCTTGGAAGGTGCGCGGAGTGGCGACGCGGTCGACGGCGGGGCCGGCGCGGAAATTCTTTTCCTCGAGGTGCAGCGCCTCGAGATGGTCGGCGAAGTTCGGCTCCTTGGGGAGCGACACCTGGTCGAGCCGGCGCACGGCCATGGCGTCGAGCATGGATTGGTTCGAGACGTAGTCGCCCGGCTGGATCGCGCGGGTCGCGGTGCCGAACGGCAGTGCCCATGAGAGGAGGAATTCGCCGACCGCGATCGGGCGGATGGCGAAGCGGTGGCCTTCGAGGACCGTGTGCGCCAGAGTGCGGGTTTCGCCATTGGGCAGGGCGATGGCGGTGCCGACTTCGAGGCGGCGGATCGCGATGGCGACGTTGTCTCCGGGGGCAGGCAGGCGGGCCACGGAAGCAAAGGGGAGGGCGGTGGACATTCGGCGATTGAACCAAGGCCAACGGCTCTGTCGAGCGCTGGTCCGGGTTGGCCGCAAAGGGGTGAAGGACCGCGAAGAACAAACCGGGGGATGTCCGCAAAAAGGCATAGCGCGGCGGAGCCGCAACCAAAGAGGACCAAGCCGGATTAAACAGGAAGATCGGGGAGTTCGGGAAGCAATGGTTTCGACCTCTCCCCGCTCTCCCCGGCCTTCCTGTTTAATCCGGGGCGGTATCCTTTGGTTGCGGCTCCGCCGCGCTATGCCTCTTTGCGGCCAACTCCCCCCGCGCTGTGGCTTACCCGCGTTTTGCGGTGTAATCCGCGACGACGGGCAGGTCGGCCGCGGCCAAATCGAGCGTGGCGAGTTCGCCGGGAGCGAGCCAGCGGACGGCCACGTGCTCGTGCGGGTGCGGTGGGGGGCTGCCCGGTGCGAGCCGGCAGACGAACGGAAACATCTCAATCGTCACGGTGCCGTAGTCGTGCGTGAAGACTGGCAACGCCCGGACGATCGCAATCGTGCAGCCGAGTTCCTCGTGGATTTCGCGGATCAATGCGGCGGCAGGTTCTTCACCGGTTTCAACCTTTCCGCCGGCGAATTCCCATTTCAACCCGAGGTGCTTGTGCGCCGGCCGCTGGGCGACGAGCACTTGCCCGAGTCCGTTCTCGATCACGGCACAGACGACAGGAATGGGTTTCGCCACGGGTCGAGTGGAGTGCGACGCCTGGCGAGTCGCAAGCGTGGGTCCGTTCCGGGCACTCGACGGCTTACGTCGGAACGATGCAGTTGAATGTAGGGCCGGCGCTCGCCGCCGGGCCGTTTCTCGAATGAAGGACAGAGGCCTGCCGACGAGCGGCAGCCCTACACTGGTGAACATTTCGCTCGACGAAATGCAGCCGTGGACGGTGGGGGCACCGTCCCTCCATGGATTGCTTTCCTGGAGGAGGAACGGACGGACATCTGAACGACCCGCCTGCCATGGAGGGCGGGTGTCTCACCCGCCGGACCTTCCAATGCATGGTTCCTGCTTAAGAGGTTTCGCAGGGCCTGCTCCCTGGCAGCGAATGTTTGAATTGGCTTTGTAGCCCGCTGCGTGAGCAGCGGGACGACCTCAAGCGAAGCAATGAAGGCGTCCCTGCCCTCACGGGCAGGGCGACCTCGAGCCGGCACAGCCTCGAAATCCAAGCAATGCACGATCGAACTCGTCCCGGCCTCCCCGGCCTTCCTGTTCAAACCATCCGGACCGCGGCAGGAAATAATCTCGATCGCTGCAACTTTTCGGAACCTGCCGGGTTTTCGGGACATGAAAACCTTCCTGAAAGTCCTCCTCATCGCGGCCCTGGCTATCATCGCCGTGAAGCTCCTCCCCATCACCCTGGTCATGGGTTGCCTGCTCGCCGCGGGCCTCGCGCTCCTCGCCGGCATCGGCGTCGCCACCATGGCGATCGCCGCCTGCCTCGGACTCGTGATCGTGACCCTCCTCTCGCCCATCTGGCTGCCGATTCTGGCCATCATCGGAATCGTGACGCTGGTGAAGCGCCGCTCCGCCGTGACGGCGTGAAAGACCAAGTAAGAGGGATGAATTAAGAATTATGAAATCCGGGCGCCCCTCTCGCGGAGTCTTCTCGGTGCCTCGGTGTCTCGGTGGTTCAAATGCCCGGATAACCAACCGCTGAGAGACCGCCCGAGATTCGTATGATTCGGAGCTGGTGCCGGACGGGCGGCTGGGTTTGCTCGGCGGCACATGACGGGTGAACTTCCTTCGAGCATCGTGGCCGACATCTGCTTCCTCGGCCGGAGCAGTGGCACGGTGAAGACCCTCGAGGGTTTCAAGAAGGGCCATCACCGCACCCCGGACGCGGCCAACGCCACGACCAATGCGTTCCTCGGGAAACTTTGCTCGGCCGAACTCGCGCGCGATGCCGAGACCCTCTTCCAGGACGTGCGCACGGCCCTCGCCTACAAGCGGAAGGAAATCGCGCTCTCGGTCGCGAGTCCGCTGGCGGTGCTGACGGCCCGCGACTTCACGGTGGAGATCGTCTACGCCCTCGAGGAGACCGACCCGGCGCGCTACGCCGTGCTGACCACGCTCCGCGGATTGGTCAGCCACGAGCTGGCCCGGAAGGAAGACTTCAGCCGCGTCTTCGCCCGTCGCTTTGCGGAGATTTCCTTCAACCTGAAAAAAGGTGCCTCGGTGGAGGCGGTGATCGACGCGATCGAGAATCTCGAGGGCCGCGACGGCCTCTCGGTCGAATTTCCCTCCGACTGCCGCGAGTGCACGATCGCGGTGGAGGGCATCGACGCGAAAGTGCGCTGCACCGGAGCTTCACTCGAAATGGTGTTCCCGCGCCCGGGTTCGCCCGCTGAGTTGATCGAGGGCTTCGCTGCCGTGCGCAGCGCCTTCGCGATCACGAAAGTGCTCTCGGGACTGATTGGTGGCTCGGCGTAAGGGGTGCGAATTTTTCGAGCAAGGCGCGGACGAGCCGCGCCCCTACGCTGCATTTTCGCAGAGGCGCACCACGTGCGCGCCCGTCACTGAATATCCGTATGCTCTTCGCCGGTCAGAGACGCGGCGCTACTCCGGCCCACGGACGGAACTGTCTGAATCAACCCACAAAAAAGCCGGTGGCGCGTGCGCCACCGGCTCTAGGAAACGCGCGGAGCGCGTTTCCCGTTATTTGATCATTTCCGCCACGAAGCTGCGCTCGTCCTCGAGCTCCTTGTTGGTCGCCGCGATCTTCGACTTCGCGAAGTCATCCATCACGTAGCCGGTGATGACTTCGTAGCTGCCCGGGGTGGTGGTGCGAACCGGCATGCCGGCCCAGACGTTGGGATTGAAACCATAGGCGCCGTTCGACTTCACCGCGATCGAATGGACCGCGCCCGGCGTGACGAGGCTGCGGACGTGATCGGTGAGGGCGTTGGCCGCGGAGGCCGCGGACGACGCGCCACGAGCTGCGATGATCGCGGCTCCACGCTTGCCGACCGTCTCGAGGAACGGGCCCTGGAGCCAGGCGCTGTCGGTGATGACGGACGTCGCGGGCTGGCCGGCGATCGTCGCGTGCGCGAACGACGGAAACATCGTCGGGCTGTGATTACCGTAGATGAAGATGTTCTTCACCTCGGTGAGATCGACGCCGGCCTTCTTCGCGAGCTGGGTCTGCGCGCGGTTCTGGTCGAGGCGGACCATGGCGGTGAAACGATCCGGCGTGAGGCGCTTCGCCTGCGAGGCCGCGATCATGCAGTTCGTGTTCGCGGGATTGCCCACGACGGCGACGCGCGCATCCGCGGCAGCGACCGCGTCGATGACCTTGCCCTGTTCGATGAAGATCTTGCCGTTGTCCTTCAGCAGGTCGGCGCGCTCCATGCCCGGGCCGCGCGGCTTGGCGCCGACGAGCAGGCACCAGTTCGCATCCTTGAAGCCGACCGCCGGATCGGAAGTCATCACGATGCCCTTGAGCAGCGGGAATGCGCAGTCATCGAGCTCCATCGCGACGCCCTCGAGCGCCTTCAGCGCCTTTTCAAACGGGGCCTCGATCAGTTGGAGGATGACCGGCTGGTCAGGGCCGAACATCGAACCCGAGGCGATGCGGGGAAGGAGGGAGTAACCGATTTGGCCGGCTGCACCGGTGACGGCGACGCGAATGGGGGATTTCATAAAGAGGGCCGAAACGCTAGCCCACGATTCCGGTCAAACACACGAAAGAATTTCGGCAGCCCGCGGGAATTAGCGGTCGCGAGCGGGCGGGTGATTTTTTTAACGCAGAGGTCGCAGAGGTTAACGGAGGACGCGGAGGTTGGGGAATCGGGTGGCACGGGTCTCCTGACCCGTGGTGATGCATATCGGATGGGCTTTCATGGGTCAGGAGACCCATGCCACTCCGCTCTGCGCCCTCCGTTCACCTCTGCGCCCTCTGTGTTCCAAATCCCGGCCTCGTCGTGTCATCGCCGGCACCCGCCCCAAAAAACGGGTTGCGCCGTCTCGCGGTGGGAACCACTGATTCGTTTCCCGATTCGATGCCGCGTGGAAGTCACGCGGGTGGCCAGAAATCCCCTCCCCATGAATACTCCGAACCCTTCGTCTGCCTCCCTGAGTCGCCGTGATTTTCTTACCCGCGCCAGCGTCGGCGCCGCGGCGGCCTACCTCGCTCCGTCCGCGGGTCTCGCGGCGATCACGCCTTCGCCGGCGGCAGCGCCGGTCGCGTCCACCGCGGAGTTCACGCCGACGGCCGGTTTCGGCAAATTTGAAGTTTCCGTCCTCGAGAAGTGGCACTTCGACGGCGGCGATGCATCACCGGAGCAGATTCGTTACAAGTACACGCCGGAACAGACGGCGCAGGTGGTCGATGAGATCGGTCTCGATCTCGAGCTGACGGTGCGGAAGGTCGGCCACATCACGCCCGAGAAAGCCGCGGACGAGCTGCCGGCGATGGTGGCGGCGCTGGCGAAGAAGGGCCGCAAGATTTCCTACCTCGCGACCGACTTCGTGCGGCCGAACGAGCCGCATTGGCAGAACGCGCTCCGCGCCGCGAAGAAGCTCGGGATCAACCGCTACCGCCACCGTGGTTTCCAATACGATCTGACGAAGCCGCGGAAGGCGCAGATCCCGACGTTCACGAGCTGGGCCCGGGAGTTTGCCGCGTTCAACAAGGAGATCGGCATGCAGGCGGTTTACCAGATTCACGCCGGCGCGCGGATGGCGGGCAGCGCGGCCTGGGACCTCGACATGATTCTCGACGACATCGATCCGAAATACTTCGGCATCGCCTTCGACACGCAGCACGTGCTCGTCGAACAGGGCCTCTCGTATTCGAACGCGGTTGACCTCCTGGCGCCGCGCACCGTCGCGCTGTGTGTGAAAAGCTTCCGCTGGGAGGAGGACCCGAAGACCCACCGCAATGTGCCGATGCAGGTACCGTTCGGTCAGGGCTTCGTGAAGAAGGACATGGTCACGGACGTGATCGCCGCGCATGGCGGCCCGCTCCCGATCATCATTCACATCGAACACTTCAAGTTCGGCCCGGACCTGTATCCCTCGCCGTTCGAGCAGCGGAAAGGCATCGTGACCGCGTTCCGCAACGACGCGGCGGTGCTGAAGAACTGGCTCGGGCTCTCGAGCTGAGGCTGGTTTTACCACCGAGGCGGGCGCACACGAGGTGCGCCCCTACAACGACGTTCTACCCGGCCTTTTGTAGGGGCGTGGCTCGACCACGCCCGAACAGGAGAACGATTACGAGAACGAGCCCAAGGGATCTTCGGATCCAAATCTCCGATGGAGGGCGGGTGCCCTCACCCGCCAAAAAGGGAACGCGCTCCTGGAGCGGGTTAAAGAATTCCGTAGCCATATTTGGGCGTGCACGAGGCACGCCCCTGCACGAATGACAATCGATGTAGGGGCGCGCCTCGTGCGCGCCCGCAATGTCTGATCGGCCACACTTCAACTTAATCTGATCTAGAGCGGCCGGTGGGGGCACCGGCCCTCCATGAACTGGCGACCTGGCCGGAGCCTTACGGCACCTGCAGCACCAGCTCCCGCGCGCTGACGGAGTCCGTCTGACTGGCCGTCGCGGCCCGAACGGCCTTCACGGCATCGGGTGCGATGGGCGAGGCCCCGTGGCCCCACTCGCGCCGCACGTAGGTGAGAATCGCGGCGAGTTGCGCGTCATCCATCGCCTTGAACGCGGGCATGTCGCCGGTGTGCTCGCGGCCCAGCACGACGATCGGGCCCTTCAATCCGTGCAACACGATCCGGATGATCCGCTCCGGCGAACCGAGGACCCATTCGGAGTCGAGCAGCGGCGGGGCCAGTCCATCGAGGCCGCGACCGGAGGTCTGGTGACACGTGGCGCAGATGCCGGTGAAGAGCGTTTTGCCGGTGTCGAAGCGGGCCTGCTCTTCCGCACTCAGCGGCGTCGGCTTCACTGTGGAGACGCCGGGCTTGTCCTTCCAAATGACGAGCGGATCGAGCTTCGCGAATTTGGGACGAAACGACGGATGCCGCGCGAGTCCGTTCCAGCCGGGCGGGGCGAGCGGATATTCGATCGGGCGGCGGACGAAGGGCGCGGCCGCCACCATGCCGTCGAGCAGCGCGGCGGCGCGGGCCTGATTCGGAGGTGGTTGCGCGGAGGCAATCGCGACGAGCCGGGTGACGGCCTCGGCATCGCGCGACGTCAGGATGCCTTGCGCGAGCCGGCCAAGAATGGCGTTCGCCGTGGGATCGTTCGGCGCCCACTCGCGGTCGGTGATGAGATCCTCGAGCAGCAGCAGTTCGCGATTTCCGATGCCGCTGTAAAACGCATCGGCGAGGAACGGATGATCGGGATTCCGCCGCAGGATATTGGCGAGCGCGCGATCAGTGTCCGGGCTCTTCGCTTCGCCGAGACTGAGGACGGCCTGCAAACGGACTTCCGCCTGGGTGTCGTTGGTGAGCGCGAACAGCCGGGCCAGCACGTCGGCGCGATCGGCACCACCGAGGAAACGTTCGGCAAGGCGCGCGGCCATCGTGCGGACAATCGGATCGGCGTCGCCGAGCGCCGTCATCACGGTGGGTCGATCGAGGGCCGCCATGCCATCGAGCGTCCACAGGGCATGCACCCGTCCGAGGGCGGAGTTGCCGCGCGTGGCGAGCGTGCGAACGGCGGGCACGACGGTCTCTTCGCGTTTCAGCACGAGCGCCTGCTGCGCGGCCTGCCGCCAAAAGATGTTCGGGTGCGAGAGACGCTCGACCCATTGGGCCGGAGTGGAGGGCACCGCGAGGCGGCTGGCGGGCGGGGTGCGATCTGCGGGCACGACGCGATAGATGCGGCCGAGGTGCTGCGCGTTTTCGAGGCCGCGCGAGGCATATTGTTTCCGCAGGTAACTCGTGAGCGAGATGCGGTGCTGGAGGACGCCGCGGTAGAGATCGACGATGTAGAGTGCGCCGTCGGGGCCGGTGGCAAAGTTCACCGGCCGGAACCGCTCGTCGGTGGAGACGATGAACTCCTTCTGCTCCTCCGCGTAGGCGTTGCGGCCGCGGACCGCGCCATTCGTCGAGGTCAGGATTTCGCGCCGCACGAGATTCGCGCCGGGCTCGCCGACGAAGAAGTTGCCATTCAGCTCGGGCAACAGATCGCCGCGGTACACGTAGAACGCGCACGCCGTGGTGAAGGCGCGGAGTTTACCGTCGCGCAGGATGCCTTCGCGGTAGCCGCGGTTGACGCCGGGATTCACGCGGCCGGGCCAGACGAGCTGGTCGGTTGCGCCGTCGACATTAAAGCCGGCGAGCCGCGGAAAATTCGGGTTGCGGCGCAGGTAGTCGGCGAAGAGCACATCGACGCGGAGGTGATCCTCGTTCGAGCCGTGATAGAACCGGCCGTAGTCATCCTGGCTCAGCCCCCACTGGCCGCGAAAATCCGTGGCCTTCGTTTCCCACTGTCCGTTCACGTAGCGGAATTTCTTCACGTAGGCCGCGCTGTAGATCCAGTTGTCGTAGCCCAGGAACAGGCTGTTCGGGGCGCGCTCGGGGTTCGCGAGATGCGGACGCTTGGGATCGGTCATCACGCCGTAGTCAGAGGCCACGACGGTCTTCTGATCCGCGCGGCCATCGCCGTCGGTGTCGCGCCAGAACGCGAGCTCAGGTGGCGCACCGACGAGCAGTCCGTCACCGACGGGCAGCAGCGCGCGCGGCAGGACGAGTCCGTCGACGAACACCTTGCTCTCGTCGTACACGCCGTCGCCGTCGCGATCGGTGAGCACCACAATCCGCCCGACCGGCGCGTCCTCGCCGTTGCCGTCGAGGTCCGGCATGTAGCCACGCATCTCGGCCACCCACATCCGGCCGTCGGGCGTGAACGCGACCGCCACGGGTTCCTGCACGAGCGGGTCGGCGGCGGCGAGTTCGAGTTTGTAGCCGGGAGCGAGGGTGAAGGTCTTTAGCGCCTCGGCCGGAGTCAGGGCGGGCGCGGGCGGAATTTTTTCCAGCGGCACTTGCAATTGCTGCAACTCGCCGGGCTTGTCCTGGACGTCGCCGATCTGGGCAAACGCGGACGAGACAAGAAGGAGACCGGACAGGAGGAGGGCGCGGCGCATAACGGGGGTGGACGTCACTTTTTCAGACCGCCTCCTGACGGCAAGCGCCTGCTGCAGGGGACAGGATCCGGGCTTTGGACAGGATGAACAGGATGGACAGGATACTGATGGTGGGTGGGGAAAACTGATTCAGCGCGTGGCGCGGGCAGGAGGAGCCCTTGGTTTCGTCCGCCGGATCCCCATCCTGTAAATCCTGTCCATCCTGTCCAAATCTCCGCCGGCTCCCGTCCTCCTGTCCCAAATGCGGAGTCCTGAATGAGGGGCAGGAATAAGGAGGATAAACCGTCCGGGCGTTGGGACAGGAAGAACAGGATGGACAGGATACTGATGGTGGGTGGGGAAAACTGATTCAGCGCGTGGCGCGGGCAGGAGGAGCCTTCGGATTCGTTCGCCGGATCCCCTATCCTGTAAATCCTGTCCATCCTGTCCAAAACTCCACCCGCTTTGGTCGTCCAACCCGTTCGCAGAGTCCTGTCAGGGTCAGTGTTCTCCCTTGAACCGCGCCCGCGGCGCGCTTCCGTGGTGTCATGCGTTCTTATCAGAATTTCATTGGCGGCGAATGGGTCCCGGCGCGTTCCGGTGCGACGATGCAGACGCGCAACCCGGCCGACGCCCGTGAAGTCGTGGCCGAGTATCCCGCGAGCGGCGTCGAAGACGCGCTCGCCGCCGTGGCCGCCGCCGAAAAGGCCGCGCCGGGCTGGGCGGATGCCACCGCGGTCGCGCGGGGCCGGGTGCTGAGCAAGGCCTCGCAATTGCTCGAGGCCCGCAAGGCCGAGCTCGCCGAGCTGCTGACGCGCGAAGAGGGCAAGACCCTCGCCGAGTCCACGGGCGAGGTGCAGCGCGCGGTGGACATCTTCCGTTT
>CANJCM010000041.1 GCA_947472765.1 Opitutia bacterium | reverse complement strand
TTCGGTGACCTGTTCCGAATGTAGCCCTGCCCGTGAGGGCAGGGACTTCTCCAACGCTTCGCCTCACGTCGTCCCGCTGCTCACGCAGCGGGCTACAAAGGCCAACGATTTTAAACCTTCGCGTCTCTTCGCGCTCTTCGCGGTTTTCTACTGCATCGTTCCGGCTTGAGAGGGGTGCCCGAAGGGCGGGGTGTGGGGCTCGGGGAGGGCGGAAGATGGACCGACTGCGTCCCGTAACAGAAATTCGCGTTGGATTCAGACGTGGAGAGAGCGAACGTGGCCCCGCGGCACTCTGAGTGCGGCGCATCAACCCCGTCCTTCGCATGAATACCCTTCGTCTTCTCCTCGTGTTCGTGGCCGTCAGTATGTTGGCGCGGGCGGCCGCGCCCGTGGTGGCGGCCGATCGTACCGCGACGGTCACCCTCGTGGCGCCGCACGCCCAGCGCGTGCTGCTGCTCGCCGATTTCATCGCCGATCGCGCCGGCGTTCCGATGCAGCGCGGCAGCGATGGCACGTGGACCTATCGCACGGACGTACTCGAGCACGGCTTCTATTCCTACCGCTTCAGCGTCGATGGCCTCGTCGTCTCCGACCCAGCCAATCCGCCGCGCCGGCGTGGGACGCTCGTCAGCACTCTCGAAGTCCGCGGCCCGGCACCGTTTCCCGAGGATGTCGATGAAAGGGCGCCGCACGGCGTCCTGCATATTGAAACGATCTACTCCAAGGCGCTCGGGCAGGGCGTGAAGTGTTACGTCTACACTCCGCCGACCTACGGAACTTCAGATCGAAAGTATCCCGTGCTGTACTTGCTCCACGGCGGCTCCGGCGACCCGTCGAACTGGACCGTCGCAGGGTATGCCGACGTGATGGCGGATAATTTGATCGGTCGCAGCCAGATGAAGGAAATGATCATCGTGATGCCGCATGCGGAGTTTCCGCGGGCGCAGCCGTACACCGAGGAGGCGCGGATGAAGTGGCTCGACACCTTTCAGCAGCACCTCACGGACGAGGTCATGCCGCGGATTGAGCAACGCTACCGGATTTCCGGTACCCGTGAGGATCGCTGGCTCGCCGGACTTTCCAATGGGGGCTCGCAGACCCTCCACGTCGGCTTTCGCCGGCCCGATCTCTTTTCCGTGATGGCGCCGTTCAGCACGCGGCTGCGGGACGGCTTTGCGGCGGATTACCCGCTGCTGCAGGACGCGGCGAAATTCAACGCGGGCATGCGGCTCTTCTACTTCGCGTGCGGGGAACTCGACCACAACTGGGAGGGCTTCAAGGCCTCGCATGCGACGCTCGACCAGCTCGGCATCAAGCACGAGTGGAAGGCGACGACGGGCGCCCACAACTGGTACAACTGGCGCCGATACCTCGCGGATCTGCTGCCGCGGCTGTGACATTGCACCCGCCCTCGCTGCCATGCCTGACGACCTGCCGTATTTTCGCGTCGCCTTGAATCTGCCCCACGCCGGGCGCGTGGCCCGGCGGATCCTGCACCTGATGCCGGAAACCGGCTCCCGGCCGGTGGGTGGCGCCGATTCCCTCACGGACACCGCCTCGCGGCTTGAGGCGCTGCTCTCGCCGTACCTCGATTCCGATGACAACCCACCGGTCAGGATTGCGACGCGGGTGCAGGCCGAGGCCGCCATCCTGGGCCGGAAACTCGTCGATCAAATCGAGCGGGAGCAGGCGGGCCACGATCGTCTGGGCCAGTGCATCCGGAATCTTTTCGAGTGCCTCGAACTCGGGCAGGAAGGGGCGGCGATCTCCCTGCGCGCCGGCGAGGATCCCAAGTCGTTTCAGCGGCCGTTCTGATCGTCCGTGGCCGATTCGTTCGTCGAGCACAGGTCGAAAACGACGCCGCAGAGAATCACCACCCTCACGACGAACGTGAAGATCGGAGCGAGGACGACAATTTTCAGGAAGCTCTTCATCACTCGTGCGGAGGTAAGACGCGCCAAGGGCCCGGAGGTCACACCGGGATGGCGGAAGTTTATTCATACCTCGGGCCGCGAGGTTGAAATTGCTGTGAATCCTCCCGCGGCGCGGGAAATCCCGGAAAAACCGCACCGCGCGGCTTAGGGCGCGGCCGGACGGGGCAGCCGACCGTTGAGTTCGTGCACCTTGGCGATGATGCGCTCCTCCAGGGTGGGCGCCCAAATGTTCGGGTGCACGGCGCCGCGGTACATCGAGGACGAAGTGAACACGAGCGATCCGCCGCCCTCGTAACCACCTTCGAGCCACACGCGATGGCTCGGCATGTAGCCCATGAAATCGTTGTTGTAGGCGGACACCCAGAGCGGTCCGGGGATCTCGCGTTTCAGGCGCAGCGAATAATCGACGACCACTTCGCTCGCCAGCGCGACGAGCGTCAGCGGCCCGACCCGCAGCAATTGCACAGGATACGGGTACTGCGTCGGCAGGCGGCCCTCGCGGTCCAGTTTCTCGAGATTCACCTGGGCGTTCTCCCGCGTGGTTCGGTCCGAAGACTTGAGTTGCTGCTGAAGTTCCTCGCGGGTCGGCACGGGCTGGTAATCGAGAGCGACATCCTCGAGGACGGACTCGAGCTGTGACGCGAGCGGCCGGGGAAACGACTGCAGAGCGGCTTCGACTGCAATCGCGAGAGTGCGGCCGTGCTGGCTGGCCAGTTCGAGCGGCTTGACGCCGGGAATCATGTCACGGCGCGGGTGTGGGTTCTGGTCACCGCTGCAGCCTGACATGAACAGCGCCACTGCGCCGGGATGCGCGGCTTCGAGGTGCGCCTGCGCGAAGCCGGCGTAGTCACCGGTGAACGCGTAGCCGTCGAGCGTGGTGTTGTGACACGCATAGCCAAAAAGCACCGCGACCAGTTTGCCCGCGGCGTCGGTCACCTGCAGCACCGGCACATCGTGATCGACGGGCCCGTCGGGATTCGGAACCTTGCCGCTGCGGAGGTCGCCTTTCGGCAGCGAGTAATTTTCCCGGCGGTTCATCGCAAAGCCGGCCTGAGCCTGCCCGAAGGCCAGCGCGGCGGGAGCCCGATGCGCCAACGCCTCGCCCACGACCTGCACGAGTTTGTCCTCCAACTCCTGCCGGTACTTCACGACGCGCTCGAGCCGGGCCTGATCCTGCCGGCCGAAGCTCGTATCAATGACGCGAATTTCCGGTCCGGTGTGCGTGTGCGAGGCGTTGATGAGCAGATGGGACGCAGGCAGCTTGAACTGCGCGGCGACGCGCTGCTCGACGTTGGCGCGGACGAGCCGGGGAATTCCGAGCGTGTCGGTCGTGACGAGAACGGCGACGCGGCCGCGGGCGTCCTCGAGGGCGAGCCCCTTGGCGTGAAGGCGCTGGGCCACCTGATCGCCGGGCCGCGTGCGCGCACCGTAGCCGGCCATCCACATCGGCAACTCCGGCGTGATGTCAACGACGGCGACGCCGGCCTTCCAGTCGGCCAATGGGGCCGCCGGGGCGGCGGCGCGAACGGAGCAGGCGAGAAACAACGCAACCAGACCGGTGGGGAAGAAGACGGAAAGTTTCATGGGGATACCGTTAACCTTCCTCCAGTGCGGCTGAGTGTGAACCACTAATTGGCGCTAATTGGACGCTGATGGTTCGAGCCACCCTCCCGCGCCTCCCGGCGAACGATTGAGGTTCGCCCAACGGGCTGAGGCTTATTGGCAGGCCAATCCTCCCGCTGCTCACGCAGCGGGCCACGACTGAAACGTGGCCCTGCCCGTGAGGGCAGGGATTCGAAACGTGATGTCAGGCTGATAGACGAGTCTCACCAGGCTCGGTTGGGTTCAGGTTGCTCGGATTAGTGACCGATTAGTTTCAATTAGTGGTTCACTTGATTCCGCGTTGCCCCGCGACTCGTCGCCAGAACACTCGCCGGCAGCACCCCTGATCGCGTTGACGCTTTCGAAACTAGCCCGTCGCTCCCACCTCTATGTGGCGCTGTTCCTGTCGCCATGGTTGCTGATGTACGCGGTGAGCACGCTGATGATGAATCACCGGGATTTATTCGTCCCGAAATCCGGTGCGGTCGCACCCTTCGAGCGGGAGCGCGAGTTGACCTATGCCGGCAGTATTCCGCCAGGCAGCGCGCCGGCGGATGCCGCCCGGCAGATTTTGCGCACGCTGGATCTGGATGGAGCGCACACCGTCAACCGGCGGCCGGACGGGACGATGGTGATCAACCGGAACGATCTCCTCTCGCCGCGGCGGATCACCTACACGCCGTCGGATCAGAAGCTCGTGATCGAGAAGGCGGTGCCCCGGACCTATGCGTTCTTTGCCCGCTTTCACCGCCGCCGCGGCTACGAAACCGGCTACGCGCTCGACACGGCGTGGGCGGTCTCGGTCGACCTGCTGATTGCGGCCACCGTGGTCTGGGCGCTCTCGGGACTGTGGATGTGGTGGGAAATGAAGCCCACGCGGCTGGTCGGCGTGTCGGCGGCGATCGCCGGCGCGGCGGTCTTTGCCGTTTACGTCTGCGCCATCTGAGGACCACCGATGACCACGGCCCTTTTCCTCCGCCGCCTGCATCTGTATCTCGGGCTTTGCCTGCTGCCCTGGCTGCTCATGTACGGCGTTTCGTCGCTGCCGTTTGCGCACAACGAATATTTCAACCGCCGCGACGCCGCGAACGGACAACCCCTCTGGGTGGCGCGATCCGAGCGGCCGTTCTCTGCGGCGGTGCCGACGGACGCCGCCGCCTTGCGTGAATTCGGTCGTGGCGTGCTGCGGGAGGTGGGGCTCGAAGCGCCGAATCTCGACGCGTACCGCGCGAATCCGAACACGGTTTACGTCATCGCGTACTCCTTCCTGAAGACCGTCCGGGTCACCTATGCCGTCGATCGGCAGAAGCTGATCGTCGAGGATCGTCGCTTTCGCTTCGACCAATTCCTCACCGGGATGCACGGGCGCGGCGGCTTCGGTCAGGACGGGTGGCTCGCGAAGTCCTGGGGCATCGTCGTCGACCTCGCGTGTCTCGGCATGATCGTGTGGATCGCGACCGGCTACTATATGTGGTGGGGCATCCCCGGACACCGGCGCTGGGGCTGGGTCGCGATTCTCGGCGGCGTGGCAACGTTCGCGGTGTTCACGTTGCGGCTGTAGCTGGAGCGAAGAAACGGGCGTGCACGAGGCACGCCCCTACGAAGGAAGATCGTGTAGGGGCGCGCCTCGTGCGCGCCCTCCCAGCCTTACCGGTTACACTTCGATCTAATCCGCTCTACGGACTGACCACCGTCGACGTCGTGACGTCGGTGCCGTTCTGTTCCAGTCGCGCCCGATTGGTCTGGGCGGGAAACAGGGTGCCGTGGGAATTGCTGCCGGCCCTGAAATTCAACTGGGTCAGCCCGCTGACCTGGACGGCGCGTCCATTGGTCTGGAGGAGATCGCCGCCGGTGATCCGCGTGTCCGGGCCTGAGCCAATCATGAGCACGGGGGTGGCGTCGTTTTCGGCGCGGATGTCGCCGACGAACACAGGGCCCGTAAACTCCACGTTCGGAGCGTAGACGCCGGTGTAGCCCTTCGTGGCAAAGTAGCTCGCGTTCGCCGTGCGCAGACCGCCGAACTTTCCGTCGGTGCTTGTAATCGCGATGAACGCGATGTCGGCGAAGCCGTCATACGTGACGTCGCTGCGAAACAGCGCCTGGTTCGCCGCATTCGCCCGGCCGACACTGAAGACGGAGAGATTCGTGCTTTCGTCCGCGCCGGTCAGGACGATCCCGGCGTGGCCCTTCATGTAGGTGGTGGCCTGGTTGTATTTGAGCGGAATCGCGGGACCGGACACCGCATCCAGGACCAGGCTCAGCGTGCCGGCACCGGAGAACTCCACCTGCACGACGTCGTCGTTGAGATCGATGTACGACATCCGGAGGATTTGTCCGGTATCGGCCGTGACCGACGCCGCCGTGCCACCGAGGAGAATCTGATCGTAAGTGAAACCCGTGCCCGCGTGAAAAATGTTCGGAAACTCCGTGCCCGTTCCGACCAGCTTCGACGCCGAGGTCAGGCCCAGGATCGCGCCGCGGCTCGAGACCGTGGTCCCGCTGCTCGTGACCTGCGCGAGATAGATGCCGGTGCTGGCCGGCTGCACATTGGTCAGCGCGAGCGTCCCATTCGTCGCGCCGGCGAGCGCGGCCCCGTTGTACTGCCACTGATACGTTGCCGTGCCGCTGGCCGCGGCCGTGAAGCTCGCCGTGCCGGCGACGCCGGAGGCCAGGCTTGAAGGCTGCGTGGTGACCGTCACCGCATTCGCCGCGGTCACGACCGCGACCGGCCCCCATTCCATCGAATAGCTGTCGAAGAGGACGCCCCGCGCCTGCAGCCCGACCCTTCCCGGAGATCCAGGGATGTAGGCAAAGGAAGTGGAAGTGCTGGTCCCCGCCGTCGCCGAACCGGGCGTGGCCTTCTGCACGCCGGTCAGCGTGATGTTGTCGAGGTACCAGCCGACGCCGCTCGTCGACTGCGGATAGGCCGATCCCGATGCGTCCACCGCATAAAGAAAGCGAACCCGCACGGTGCGGTTCACAAACGACGCCAGCGAGGTGCTGCGGGACGTGAAGCTGGACTCGCCGGCGTTGTTCGTGCCGGCCTGGGAATAGACCTCGAACCACGTGACTCCGTCATCCGTCGAGACCTCGACTTGTCCGGTCTGGATGTCGCTCGCCCAGCCCAGACGACTCCGGAAGGTGACGGCGGCGCTCGTATCACTGACGAGAAAGGTCTCGGGCAGTAGGAGAATTTGGTCGGTGCGACTCGTGTGCGCCAAATGATACGACGAGGAACCGCCGCTCGCCCCCGCTACCGTCGATTGCACCACGCTGTAATCGCTGTTCGTCGTGGCGGCGATGCCATCCAACCCAGCCTCCGCGTCGTAGGTCTTCGCAAACGCAGTCAGCGGCAGGGTTCGCCAGTCGAACCGGCTGGCGAACGTGGGCTTGGCGACGGTGTAGGTGGTGGCGGCGCCGACGGCGGGGGCGGCCGAACCGGAAACCGCGACCGCGGAAAAATCAGGGCCAGCGACATCAGGGTCGAACACCGTGACATCGTAGCTGAAGGTCTGATTGCCACCGGACAAGCCGCCCACGTTGGCGATGGTCACGCGGTAGACCGTGTCACTTGACGGCCGGCCGTGCGAGTCGGTGGAATCGGAATCCTTGCCGTCGTACACCCAGACGAGCGTCGGTTCGCCCAGGTTGGCGACGACCGGTTCGACCACCGCGGAAATGGACTGGCCGTTGCGGGTCATGGTCACGGTGGCGCCCGAGAAATTTGCGCCGGGGTAGGAGAACGACCAGCGCGGCCAGACGAGTGTGTGCGGCACGTAGCCGGCCGGCGGATAGGCGACGGCCGTGGTGCGGGTGGCGGGACGCGTCGTGCCGAAGTCCGGGGTGATCGTCCAGGTGGCGTTGGCCGGAGGCAGGGAGGAACCGTTGCCGGGAACGTCGCCCGTGCCGGTTTCCTTGGTCTGCGGATAGAGCAGCCAGCGCCGGTGTCCCACGGCGGCGTTGCCGCTGCCGTGATCCGTCATGTAACCGGTAATCGCGTCGGCTCCGGCGTAGCCGATGGCGATGTTGGAGTTCTTGGCCGCATCGGCGCCGTCCGCGGTGTAATAAGTCCACGAGGTGGGCGGGAAGTGGTTCAGGTCGTTGTTGGCGCTCATCATCAACGCCGCCTGCTGATCCTTGGCGCTGTAGTCGGAGCGGAGCGTGAGCGTCGCGGGCACGCCGGCCAGGGCGCGGTAGAAATTAATCCGGCGGAGCACGGCCTCCTTGTAGGCTGACGAGGTGTCACCGGCGCCATTGACCGCGTAACTGCCGGTCCAGCCCATCGGCACATTGGCCGACGAAGGATAGATTGTGCGGTAGAACTGCCGGACCGCCTCCCGGGAGGTCGTCTCGACGGTGAACGGGGTGGAGGCCGCGGCGCGCGGCGGCTCCTGGAGTTCGCCCGCGCGCAGGAGGGTGAGCTGCTCCGCGGTGGGAGCCACGGGCTGCGCCGTCAGTGACGCGGAGAGAAGCAGGAAAAGGCCGGCGAGCCGCGAACGATTGAACACGACACGAGCAAACGGGTCGGACGAGGTTCCGCAAGGTGAAGAGACCCGAAACTCGCGAACCACTTGGTAGCGATCCGAAGTGCGTCCCATGGAGGGCCGGTGCCCCACCGGCCACGTGCAGAAAGTGAACCGTTCCGGGGGTGAGGCACCCGCCCTCCAGGAAACGGGTTCTGTTTACCCGCGGAGCCAGCTTTCAAGCGCCTCGTCGGTCGCAATCGGTGTCCCGCCGCGATATTCCGACGCCAGCAGCTCCGCGTAACTCGAATCGAGGAACCGCCGGCAATGCAGCAACACGCGGGCGCGTTGCCCGGGACTGCGGACAAGGCGGCCGAGCGCCTGATTCACCTTGGTCATCCCGGGAGCCTGATAAACCCGGCGAAACGCCGCTTCGCGCCCGAGACCCTGGCGCGTCGCCTCCGCCAGGCGCGCGCGTTGCACCGCGTTCACCTCGGGCAGCGCCGGCCCGACGACCATCGCATGCGAGACCCGGCCGCCCAACAGATCGATGCTCTCGGCAAAACTGGAACCCAGGACGAGGAACATCGCCCCGCCCTGGCGCAGCGAGTTCTCCACCCACGTCGCCTGTGCGGCGAGATCGCGGAGCTTGGGCTGCAGTGAAACCGGGACCGAGGGCGCGATGGAGGCGAGTTCCCGCGCAATCGCCTCGGCGTAGGCATAGCTGGGGAAGAAGATGGCGATCGAGCTCGGGCTTGTGCCCGAGCTCGAGTTGAGAGCTGAGGGGGGAGACTGGTTGAGAGTTGAGGGTTGAGGGGTGGGCGGGTTGAGAGTTGAGAGCTGAGAGTTGGGCGGGTTGAGAGCTGAGGGTTGAGCGCTGAGTTGGTTGAGAGTTGAGGGTTGAGAGTTGAGAGTTGAATGTTGCGCGCTCGCCGATTGGGCGGCGGCGTGGAGGGCGGCGATGGTGGCGGCGGTCGTCGTGTAATGGTGCGACCGGTGCTGGAAGGTCGTGTCGACGCGGGTGTCGATGCCGATCACATAGGCGCCATCGCGCCAGGGCGTATGGGCCCGAAGTAGCGCCGGCTGCGCCGCGGCTCGCACTTCCTCGACGCGCAGGAGTTCCGCGGCACTCGTCAACTGGCGCAGTAGCTTCTTCGTCTCGCGCTTGTTCAGCGTGCCGAGTTTGGCGGTCGGATCGACGGCTGGCGTCCGGTCGCTGTTGGCAGGGAGCGGCAGCTCGCCGATCGAGCGAACCTCGGGCAACACCGTCTGCGGCGAACGCGCGGTCGAATCGTCGAGTCCGCATGTCGCGGTGAATCCATCCACCGGCGTGAGCGTCGCACTCGCGAGGACGACGCCCCCGAACTCGCGGAGCGTGGCGCCAATCGCGCTGGCGGCATCGAGACACGTGAGCGCGAGTTCGCCATCGCGCGGACACCACCAGAGCCGCGGCAGCTCGGTCGAGGAGAGGTCCTCCCAGAGCGAGGGAATCTTCCACAGCGTGTCCGCCACGTCGGGCCCGAGCGCCGCGAGATCCAGCGACAGGGTGGGAATGAGTTTCGCCAGGGTCTCGAGCAGGTGGCGAAGATCATCCTCTTCCGCCGCGGACAATGCGTCGCAGCGGTGCAGGTGTTGCAGACCATGACACCAATGATCCCAGGCCGTCACCAGGGCGGCGGGCGGACGAATCCGATTCAGCTCGGAGCGCGTGGCCAGCGTTTCCTCGTAGGTAATTGCGTGGGAATACGCGTCCGCCACTCGCGAGGGCAGATTGTGCGCCTCGTCGACGAGCAGCAGCGTGCGCGCGGCCGCAAAGCCGGGCTGCTCGAAGAACAGGCCGCGATTCCGTGGGGCGAAGACGTAGTTGTAGTCGCCGATCCACACGTCGTTGAACGCGAGGGCGGCCCGCGTGATTTCGTACGGGCAAATCTTCGCGTGGCGGCCGGCGGCGCGCAGCGTCTCGACGTCGCGTGCCTGCCGCTCGTCGAGGTAGAAGCGCGCCAGTCCGCTCTGCGGCCACCGTTCCGCGGCGCCGTCCAGATACGAGCACGAATCACGCACGCAGTGAAAGGTGGTGTTGACGCAATGCTCGGTCTTCGCCCGCACCTGCCAGGCGGTGACCGCGGGGGCGGCGACCGGCGGCGCCGGCGTCACGCTGAATTTGGGTGGAACCGGGTTCGGTATCTCCGAGCCTTTGACCTTCGACGTCAGATCTTGCGCTGGCTCGACCGCCGCCACCGTCATGGCCGACAAGGTGCGCACCACCTGAAGCTGCCCGGTCGACTTGCTCGTGAGGTACAGCACGCGGTCGAAGTGACCCGAGCGGAGCTGACCGAGCGCGAACTCGAGCAGGACGCCCGTCTTGCCGAAGCCGGTCGGTGCCTCGAACAGCACGAGCGGATGCTGCTGGAACAGGGCGGTGAGTTCCACCTGCGTCATTTCCTGACCGGGACGCGGAACGGCGAAGGCGGGCCGATAACGCAGGTTCCGGAGTCGCTCGCGCGCACGCAGTCGAAGATCGAGAAACTCGGCGACCCGCTCGAGCTGCGTGCGAAAATAAAAATCGTCCGCCGACGTCAGCGTCACCGTCTGCGCGAGCCCGGAGTCGACCTCCACGAAGACCAGTTCCGCACGGAGAATCTCCGGCGGCGCCGCGGCGGGTTCGTCACGTATTACGTTACGTGCAAACTTGGCGGGCGGGGTGGAAGTGGCCCTGCCCGTGGGGGCAGGGACCGGTACGTTACTCGTTCCGATTTCGTCCCGCAGCTCACGCCGCGGGCTACCCGGTGCGGGCGGCGACTCGTCACGTATTACGTGACGTGAGGGTTGGGTGAGGCCGAGGCGGGTGAGCGCGGCGTAGGTGGCGAGCTGGGCGAGGTAGCCGGGGTAGTCGCGGCGCAGTTCCGTTTCGTCCGCGGGGAGTGCGCGGGTGACGGTCTTGATTTCGCGCAGCGTGACCGCGGGGCCGCGGCGGATGATTTGATCGATCCGTCCCGTCAGCGTGAGGGTCCAGCCGCGGTGCACCACGCGGCCGGTGATCGGCAGCTCGAAGGTGGCGTCCGGACCGTGGTCGGCGGTGGCGCGGCTCTGGAGTTCGTTGTGCCAGTGCGTGCCGAGCTGGGCGCGCCACAGCCCCTGCGGTCCGCCGACGGCGTCGCGCGGGCCGAGCGAGAAGTCGGCGAATTCGCCAACGCTCAGGGCCGCGGTGCGGCGCTCCAGATCAAACTGCATGCGGCGGAAAGTGACATCCGACTTGGATTCCGAAGTCGACCTCGTAGCCCGCTGCGTGAGCAGCGGGACGACATAATGCGTAGCGTTCTCGAAGTCCCTGCCTTCACGGGCAGGGCCACGCCAGCACCGTCGATTTCGAAATTCAGGAGCGAGGTGACCGGGGAAACAAGCGCGGTGTGGCCGCGGCGCAAATTTTTCCGCCCGCGCCGTTCAATCGAGCAGGAACTCGGTGTGGCCGCGGAGGTAGTCGTCGAGCCGGCGCTGCAGTCGCACCACCGCCTCGACCGTGGCGGTCTGGCCGGCGAGCGGCTGGTTGAGCACCGCGGCGGCCTCGGCGCGATCGGCCGCCGACAAGGTCGGGAACCACTGCTCCTTCAGCGGATAGCCCTCGTAACGGGCAAACCGGTACACGCTCTTCAGGTGGACGATGTCGGGTCGCGGGCCGGCCGCGAAGGCCGCGAAGGACTCGCGGAGGAGTTTCGCCACGGCCTCGCGGCTGTCCTCGTGCACGGGATTGCGCACAATCAGCGCCGCGAAGCCCGAGGCAAACCGCAGCGCGTCGTAACTGCGGCCGATGTCGGTGGGGCGGGCAATCAGCCGCGTCTCCCGCGTGAACCACGTGTGCCCCTGGTTGGAAGATTCGAGCTGCAGCCAGACCTCGTCGAAGAGATCGAGCGGCACGCTGGCTCCGGCGCCGGACTTGCCGCCCGCGCGCGGCTTGCTGATCCGCTGCAGGACGACGAGCAGGCCGTGGGTGGGCGAGAAAACCGTGAAGCTTTGAAACGAATCGGTGGGCAGCCGCTTCAGCAGGACGAAGGCGTCCGTCTCGAGCGATTGCGCGGGCACCGGGAGAAAAGGAGCCGGCGAACCCCGGCGGTTACTTCGCGACCTCGACCGGCCGGCCGCCGGACCATGACGGCACCACCGCGCCGCCGGAGACGATCATCTTCATGCCGTCGCCGACACTCATCGTGAGTTCGATGACCTCGGAACGCGGGACCATGATCATGAATCCACTGGTGGGGTTCGGCGAGGTCGGCACGAACACGGTCCATATGTCGGGCCCCGCCGCGACCTGGGGCTCGCCCTGGTTCGTGTTGGTGAGGAAGCCCAGGCTCCACGTGCCGGGTCGCGGGAATTCCACGACGACGACCTTGCTGAACATGTTGCGATTCTGCGCGCCGAACGTGGCGACGACCTGCTTGACCGAGCTGTAGACCGCGCCGACGCCGGGGATGCGCAGGATGGCGCGCTCGCCGACGCTCAGAAAATATTTGCCGAGAAAGTAATTCGAGAAGAGGCCCAGCAGGGTCACGAGCAGGATGACCACGCCGGTGGCGACGACATCCCAGAAGAACGGCAACTGCTGGAGCGAGACCGGCAGATAGCCCTCGTAGAGCGGACGAAACCGTCCACCGACGACATCGATGAATGTACGAAAGGCCCAGATCGTCACGATCAGCGGCGCCAACAGCAGCACGCCCGAGAAGAAGGCGTTGCGGAAGGTGATCAGGCGCGAGCGCGGCAGCGTGACTTCGGACATGTCCCGGCGAAGCTAAAGGCGCCCGAAATGAACGCACGGCAAAATTAGCCTTTCAGGATGGAGCCTGAAGCCATGAAGCCAGGAATCGGACGTTCGGAGTACTGAGCTTTACCACAGAGTGCCTGAGTGCACCGAGTGGGAGGCCGGGTTGAAACAGGAGATCGAGAAGGAGGGAGCGGGCGTCCCGATCTCCCCGGCCTTCCGGTTCAAGTCCTTAATACTATCGAGTGATTCAGAATTGGGTCTGATTCCTGGGTTCCTGGCTTCAGGCTCAACCCGGCTTCGTTGGTCAGCCTTCGAACGAGCCAATCGGCATTCGGCAATCGCCATTCCCCTCCCTCAAGGCACTTCGTAAATCTCGAGTAGAACGATCCCCGCGGTTTCGTCGCGGCTGGTGACCTCGACCACGTAATTGCCGGGGACAAACGGCATCATCAGCGTGACGTCGGCGGTGCCGGCGGGAATCGGAAACGCGCCGCACCGCGCGAGGCCGGCGGCAAGGTCGGTCTCGTAAGTCGGGCCGCCTACGACCGCGGGATAGACGTAACCGTTCTCGTAGGGTTTGCCCTTGGCATCGAGCACGCGGACGACGGGCAGCTTCAGGGGATTGGTGATGCCGAAGCTCGAGAGCGTCGGTCCGACGGCTCGGAGAATGATCCGCTTGCCGTTGCCTCCGGCGACGACGAACCCGGCAAGGACACTCTGTCCCGGCCCCGCGGCGAGTTGCGCACGGGTCGAGAGATTGAGCAGCCGCTCGCCCGGTCCGACCGAAAGAAACATGGGCTGCGAACCACGCCCCGCCATCGCGGGATCGGTGTAAATGACCGCGTAGATTCCCGCATCGCTGCTCTGGACGCTTTCGATGACAAGGGTGGCATTCGTGGCGCCGTTGATCGGCTTGCCGTCCTTCAGCCACTGCAAGGGCCCGAGATTCGGCGCGGACACGCGGAGGAATTCACCGGTGGGTACGGCGACTCGCGAGTTCGGCACGAAGCGGACGCCAAAATTGATGTCGAGCGTCACGGTCGTTTCGCCGGCCGGCACGATCGCGGCTGTGACCCTGGCGGTCGACGAGCTGTTCGTCGGCGAAGTCACGCCGGCCGCCGCTGCGGCCGCGGCTGCCGAGCTGCTGTCCGCGGCGCGGCCGTCGGTCAGCCCGGGGGCTGCCAGGCTGGCCAGCATGACGATTCCGAGGGAGATGACACCGGAGCGACGGAAGGCGGGCGATGGCATGGGCATCAATGGTTGCTGCATTGCGACCGGTCGGCGGGACCGTCGTTCCGGAAGCCTGCGTCCGGGTAGCGGCGCGAGGCTACGCGACCAGTTGAAAATGCGGAACGCAACGGCAGCGCCGCAGCACGGCCATCGCCCGCGCTTCGGCCCGCCGCATCGCCCGTTTCTTGATCGGAACCAAATCGTCGTAGCCGGCGAGATGCAGCCAGCCGTGCACGAGATAGAGGGTGAGCTCGGCACTGAAGGCGGCGACTCCAGCGGCAGTGCGCATCCGGCCCACCTGGCGGGCGGCCGCGTCGGCGGAGACGCAGATCTCGCCTCCCGTGCCGAAGGCCGGATCGCCTTCGAACGTGATCACGTCCGTCAGCGAGGGATCAGCGAGAAAGGTGTCATGCAGTTTCCCGAGCGCGGCATCCGTCAGGAAGACCAGCGAGAGTTCGCCACCGAGAAAGCCCGGCTGCGGCACGCGGATTTCCGCGGCGGCCGCGTCGAGCGCGTGAATCGCGGCCGTCACGCGGCGCCGATCAAAGCGGAGTCGGGAGTGACGGTTCGCAATGACGACGGGACGCATGGAGGAAGGAGGCAGGAGTCAGGAGACAGGAGACAGGAATCGGGAGACAAGAATCAGGATGATTGGAAACGTGACCGACTGAATAAATGCCCTGTCATTCTGAGCGTAGCGAAGAATCCACCGGCGAGGAGCCCGCCTCCCTCGCCGGAAGCACTATCCGCCGGTGGCCGGCCGCGTGGATTCGCCGCTCTTCTTGTCGGCGGCGGGATAAGAGACGCGGCCGTGGAGCATGTTAATCAGCGTAAACTGGAAGCTGTTCTTGATTCGCGTGAGCTCCTCGAGCGTTAGCGGCGCCTCGTCCAACTGGCCGTCCGTGATGCGTTCGTTGACGATCCGGTTGATGAGCTCCGTGAGCTGGTCGGCGTCGGTCTGTCGCAGCGAACGCGAGGTCGCCTCGACACCGTCGGCGAGCGAGATGATGGCGCTCTCCTTGAATTGCGGCCGCGGGCCGTCGTAGCGGTACAACTCCTCGGGGACGCCGGCTGGCGGCGTCAGGGTGCGTTCGATCCCTGAGTCCGCTGCCGCGCCGGCCCGCGGGGACTTGGTCGGGAAGGGCGCCCGCGATTGATCGATGGCCCGCTGGTAGAAGAAGCGCACGAGGCTGGTGCCGTGATGCTGCTGGATCACGTCCACGACGGAGCGCGGGAGCTGATGCTTGTGGGCCAGTTCCACGCCGTCGGTGACGTGCTGCTTGATGATTCGGGCGGACTCCGCCGGATCGAGGCCGGCGTGCGGGTCGACGCGGTCGCGCTGGTTCTCGCCGAAATAGGAGGCGTTCGCGGTCTTGCCGACATCGTGAAACAGCGCGCACACGCGGGCGATGAGCGGGTTCGCCCCGATCGCGTTGGCGGCATTCTCGGAGAGCTGCGCCACCACCAGCGAGTGGTGATAGGTCCCGGGGGCATCGAGCTGCATGCGACGCAGCAGCGGATGATTGTAGTCGGTGAGCTCGAGCAGGGTGATGTCCGTGGTTCGCTTGAACAACGACTCGAGGACGGGCAGGAGTCCGACCACCGCGATGCCGGTGAGCAGGCCCGTGGTCAGTCCGGCGACGATCTGCCGCAGCAGCGTGTCTGGCGGCGTCTGGTCGGCGATGCCGATCAGCGCGGCGAACACCGCCACCGTGAGTCCGCCCGCACCGGCCGCGCGAACCAGCGGGCCGCGGCGGCGGGCATCGCGGCCGAAGTAAATCGCGACGAGCGAGGCGAGGAAGGTGAGGACGAGCAGGTCGAGCCGGTTGCCGTAGATGACACCGGTGAAAATCGAGATCAGCAGCGCCATGAAGATGCCGGAGCCGGCATCGATCAGGATGGCCACGATGAGCGGCGCGAAGGCGGTCGGGGCGACGTACGGCAGAGTCGAGGCCCAGGAACTGTCGCGCAGGAAAAACTCGGCGCCGCCGAGCGAGTAGTTGGCCCGCACGAGGGCGAGGTTCACGATCACGACGAGCGCGAGCAGGCCGCAGCGGACGTTGCTGCGCAGGGTCTCGGGATCCTCGATGCGGATGTAGATCAAGGACGCCATCACCATCGCGAGCACGAGCAGCACGCGGCCGAACAGCGTCAGACCTTCCTCGATCGCCGTGTCACCGTGATCGCGGAGATACTGCCGGTGCGCGGTGAACATCTCGAACTGCCCGGGGGTCACGCGGTCGCCCGCCTCGATGATGCTCTGACCCCGCGCCACATTCACGATGACGGGCTTGATCGCATTGCCGGCGGCGGCCTGCCGGGCCTCGGTGGCAACGCGGTCGAAGACGATGTTGGGGGTGAGGCCGAAGCGGAAGAGCCGGAAGACGGCGAGCGTTGCGGCGCGCGGGAGATTGTCCGTCGCGAGGTTGACGCGGAGGAGTGTCAGCGCGTCCTCCAGGGTCTGGACGGGCCGCGGGCGCACGTTGCCATCGGCGCGGGCGATCTGGAACACCACTGCGCTGCCGGGCACGACCCCACCGAGGGTGGAGTCCGTGACCCCCTCGGCGTAGAGCGTGCGGAGGGTCGCGAGTCCGTTCTCGAAAATCAGGGCCCGCATCCTCTCGTCGCCGCCCGCGAGGATCGCGGCGACATCGTCGGCGGTCGCGTGGTAGGTTGGATCGCTGGCGTTGAACGCCTCGGCGATCGCGGTGAGTTCCGTCCGGCGGTTCAGCAGCGTGGCGCCGATGCCGGGGGCGTGGCTCGCGTCGAAGGCGGCGAGCTGTGCGAGCAGTTGCTGCGCGGCTCCCTCGAAACGGCGGAGCGGCTCGGTATCGATCCGGTAGACCGGCGGGACGCGGTTGAGAAATTGATCGCGGGCCGCGTTCGTCTTTTCCGCGCTTTCGTAGCTGAAGGAGGCGAGGGCGGTCACGCGGACGCTCGCGACCTGGTTGATCTGCACCGGCACGTTGAGCGTGCTGACGCCGGCCGAGCTGATGAGCACGATGGTCGCGACGGTGACGACGAAGATCAGCACCGCCATCAACCGGCTCCGATCGAGAAACTCTCCCATGCCCGACGGCGTGGCCGGGCGGCCGGTGTGCCGGGCCGCGAGACCGCCAACGAGGAGTTTCAGGTGGTTGCGCACGATTGTCGGGTCCGGCTACGGCGCGATCCCGCTGGGGCCGGGGCCGTCGGGATTTCGATACGTGTCGTACGCCGCGATGATCTTCTGCACGAGCGGATGCCGGACGACGTCGGCGCCGCTGAAGGTGTGGAAGTCGATGCCCGGCACGTCGGCCAGGATGTGCCGGACTTCGAGCAAGCCGCTTTGCTTGGCCCGCGGCAGATCGATCTGCGTGATGTCGCCGGTCACGACCATGCGGGATTCCTCCCCGAGCCGCGTGAGGAACATCATCATCTGCTCCGGGGTGGTGTTCTGGGCCTCATCGAGGACGATGAAGGCCCGCGAGAGCGTGCGGCCGCGCATGTAGGCGAGGGGGGCGATTTCGATCACGCCCTTCTCGGACAGGCGGGTCACGTCCTCGGGGTCCAGCATGTCGTGCAACGCGTCGTAGAGCGGCCGCAGGTATGGGAGGATTTTCTCGCGCAGGTCGCCCGGCAGGAAACCGAGGGTTTCGCCGGCC
The DNA here is from genome assembly GCA_947472765.1 of Opitutia bacterium. Lineage (GTDB taxonomy): Bacteria > Verrucomicrobiota > Verrucomicrobiia > Opitutales > Opitutaceae > ER46. The sequence continues at coordinate 21,795 of CANJCM010000041.1, read as the reverse complement.
TCGACGGCGGGGCGCGTGAGGATGATGCGTTCGACCTCGTTCTTGAGCAGGGCCGAGACGGCGGCGGCCATCGCGAGGTAGGTCTTGCCGGTGCCCGCCGGGCCGATGCCGAACACGACGGAGTGTTCCAGCATCGATTGCAGATACAGTTTCTGGCTGAGGGTCTTCGGGACGATCGTCTTGCGGTTGGTCGCGATGACGAGCGGCTCCTCCAGCAACGAGTTGAGCGCCTCACCCTCGCCGCGGGCAAACGCATCGGCCAGCCGGTGAAAGTCAGGCGTCCGAATGGTCATGCCCTGGGCGCGCGCATGGTCGAGAAAGCCGAACAGCGCCTCGGCATTGGCCAGCGGCTCGGCCCCGGCGTCGATCTTCAGCCAGTCGTCGCGGGTGACAAACTTCACCCCCAGCGCGCGTTCGGCGTGCACGAGATTTTCCTCGCGGCCCGCGTAGAGCGAGCTGAGGTGGCGCGGGCTCGGAAAATGGAGGGTCTTCGAGGGCAAGGCAGGGGCGGGCGAGCGTCGGCGACTACCGGCGACGGCGGGCCGGGCGGCGCTTCTTCGGGGCGGCTTGGGCGGCGGCGTGCAGCTTTTCCCACGTGGCGGTGAGCGACTGCGGCAGCACGCGGGTCTGACCGAGCACGGGCATGAAGTTGTTGTCGCCGTTCCAGCGCGGGACGATGTGGCCGTGGAGATGGGAAATGCTGCCGCCGGCGACGTTGCCACCGAGGTTGAAGCCGATGTTGAACCCCTCCGGCTTCAGCGCGCGGGTCAGCAAGTCCTGGCCGACGATGATTTCGTCGAAGAGATCGGCGCGTTCCGCGGCGGTGAGTTCCTCGAGGTTCGTGACTTCGCGGAAGGGCACGGCGAGCAGGTGGCCGGGATTGTAGGGGAAACGATTCAGCAGCAGGTACGAGAGCTTCGAGCGATGAACAATCAGGGCGGCTCGGTCATCGCCCAAGGCCGGCAGTTCCGTGAACGGTCGCCGCATGTTGGCCGGATAGCGCGGCGCCTCGATGTATTCCATGCGCCAGTGGGCGTGAAGCTGCTGCATGAGGGCGGTGGAAGGGGAGGCTGGCGCGGGAGAAAAAGAGGGCGGAGCAAAAAGGCCGCCCCCGGGAATGTCAAAACCGGGTTCCGGCCGAGGACGGGCTTGCATTTTGGAATGACGGTCGTCATGTAATGGCCGAAATCCGAAATTGAGAGGGCTGCGGTGGCCCTGTCCGTGAGGGGAGGGACTGCCCAAGCGCCTCGCCCAACGTCGTCACGCTGCTCACCCAGCGGACTGCGCCACGAAGTTCGGAAGCATAACGTAAACAACTATCATCCAATGCGCTACCCGCCCAGCCACAAGCAGGCCATTCGGCATCGGATCCTCGCGGCGGCGGGGCGGGTGTTCCGGGAGCGCGGGGTGGCTGAGACTGGCGTGGACGAGGTCATGCGGGCGGCCGGTCTGACGCACGGCGGCTTCTATGCGTACTTTGAGGACAAGGCCCAGCTCGTCGCCGAGGCCAGCGCGGCGGCGTTCGCGGCCGCGATTCCGAATCTCGAACGCATCGCGGCGGGCCCGACCGCGGCGGCGCGGGCCCGGCTGTTGATCGATAGTTACCTGGCTCCGCGGCATCGGGACAACCGGGGGACCGGGTGTTTTGTCGTGGCCGTCGGCGCCGACATGGCACGGGTGGAGGGCGGGCTGCGATCGCGTTATGCCCGGGAGTTCTCCGGGCACCTGGATCGGTTGGCCGCGGCCCTCCGGCTTCGGTCCGATCCGAGGGAGAACCGCGAGCGCGTTGCCCTTTTGCTCAGTTCCCTGGTCGGGGCGCTGCTCCTCGCCCGTGCGATCGAGGCGCCTGCGGAAAGCGATGCCCTCCTTCACGCCATGCGGCGCAAGCTCCGCGCGGAATTCGCCCCGGAGTCGACGGCCTCGTCCGCAGCCCCCCGCCCAGCCCATGACTTCATGCGGGCATTTTGACTCTCACGCACCCTTGCACATCACGTATTGCCTGGATTCCGACGTTGGCTTCGTAGCCCGCTGCGTGAGCAGCGGGACGGCTTTAGGCGAAGCGATCACGAAGTCCCTGTCCTCACGGACAGGGCCACGCCGAGCCAATCAACTTCGGAATCCAGGTATTGCGTGATGTACCGGGGTTGGCCCGCCGACCGGCATTTCGCGCTTGGACGCCGGCTTTAATCCGTCCCAATCACTCCTTCCATGGCTTCAACGTCCCTTCCTTCCCGCCGCGTGGTCATCACTGGTGTCGGCGCCGTCACTCCCTGTGGCAACTCCGCCGCCGCCACGTGGGCGTCGCTGATCGCCGGCCGCAGCGGCATCGGCCGCATTACGCGTTTCGATGCGGCGCTGTGCACGGCGCAGATTGCGGGTGAGGTTCGTGACTTCGATCCGGCCCGGCTGCTGCCGGCGCCGTTGCATCCGCGCGGACCGGGGCAGGAAGCGATGACGCAGGCGATGACGCCGAAAGACCTGAAGAAATTTGGTCGCTTCACCCACCTCGGCGTGGCCGCCGCGGTCGAGGCGTATGCGGATTCCGGACTCGATGCGCACCGGGCAACGCTGCCGCCGGAGCGACTCGGCGTGAATCTTGGCGTCGGTCTCGGCGGCCTGCCCGAGATGGAGGCGATGCACACGACCTGGCAGACGGGCGGCTTCCGCAAGATCTCGCCGTTCTTCATCATCCAGATCGCGCCCAACCTGCTCGCGGGCCAGGTGAGCCTGCTGCTCGACCTCCGCGGATCCAACATGAGCGTCGCGTCGGCCTGCGCCACCAGCGGTCACGCGATCGGCGAGGCGGCGGCGACGATTATCCGCGGCGACGCGGACGTCATGATCTCGGGCGGCGCGGAATCGACGATCACGCCGCTGGCGGTGGGTGCGTTTGCCCAGATGCGGGCACTGTCGACGCGCAACGACGCGCCGGAAAAAGCGTCGCGGCCTTACGACCAGGATCGCGACGGCTTCGTGCTCTCGGAGGGATCGGTGGTTTTCGTGCTGGAGGAACTCGAGCACGCGCAGCGGCGCGGGGCGCGCATCTATGCCGAGTTGCGCGGTTACGGCGCGTCCGCCGACGCCTATCATCTTTCTTCGCTCGCCCCCGGTGCCGAGGGTTCCGCCCGGGCCATGCGCATGGCCCTGGATCGGGCCGGGCTCGCCCCGGCGGAGGTGGATTATGTTTCGGCGCACGCCACCTCGACACCCGGCGGCGATGGCGAGGAAGCGGCGGCGATTGCCAGTGTGTTCGCGGATAACAAGGCCTCGCTCCATGTGAGCGGCGTGAAGTCGATGACCGGCCACCTGCTCGGTGGCGCCGGCGCGATGGGCACCTTGGCGGCGGTGCTCGCAATCCACGACGGCGTGGTGCCGCCCACGATCAATCTGGAGAACACGGATCCGGACTGCGCGGCCCTGGGCCTCAACTTCACGCCGAACGTCGCGGTGCGGAAACCGGTGCGGGCCGCGTTGGCGAACAGCTTCGGCTTCGGCGGCACGAACGCGTCGCTGGTCGTCTCCCGTCTGGCCTGATTCCATCTGCGTCCCGCTGCGAAGTCTGCGGATTGCTTCCGGGCCGTGGCATTTGCCTGCCGAAGCCCCTGAGTGGGAACGCAGAGGGCGCAGAGGTTAACGGAGGTCGCAGAGTAGTGGGCTGGGTTCTGGCGAACCCAGGACAGGATTCAGCATGATCCCAGAGTGGGCCTGATTCCAAAACAGCAGCCTTGGCGTAGTGATTAGAGGTGGCCCTGTCCGTGAGGACAGGGACCTTTTCATCGATCGGCCCTAAGCCATCCCGCTGCGCACGCAGCGGGCCACCAGGCCAATTTCGGGATCCGAGTTCTGGATGTCCTGCTCCGACAAGGCACCGCGGGTCGCATCGCGGAATCTCCGGTAATCGCCGCCTTTGACTTCACCCGGCTGGCCGGATCAGTGTCGCGTGTTGCACGAGATCAAAAACGTGAAGCAGGAACGCGGCCCGGGGCGGCGCCGCTGGTTCGAATCGGACGGCCTCGAACTCGTGGTCTGGTTCGATCAGGGCGATACCGTGACCGGCTTTCAAATCTGCTACGACTTTGGGCACGGCGAACATGCGCTGACGTGGCGACGCGAGTCGGGCTTCGCGCACACTGGCATCGATGCCGGGGACGAGTCGCCCTTCATGAATCGCACTCCGGTGTTGAAGATGCCCCAGACCGATCCGCCGTGGACCGAAATCGTCCGCGTTTTCGAGTCCCACAGCGTGACGCTCGAACCCGCCCTGCGCTCACTCGTGCTCAATCGCCTGACGGAGCAGGCGGGCGCGGGCAGTTCTCCACCGAAACCGCGGTGAATTTGCCGCCGTCCCCGGGTTGCGGGATGGGCGAGCAAGGACGTCGCGGGCCGGCCGCACGGGCGGTCAAATTTGCTGGATCTGCCTTAATTTCCCGATCCGGTCGACAGCCCGCGGGTGTGCCGGCTTCGTGGCCAGGATCTCCTCATACATTTTTTGCGCCTCCGGATAGCGTTCCTGAAGGATCATCAGGTCGGCGAGGTCCATTCGCGTCTCCAGGTTTCCGGGCTCGAGTCGAATCAAGGCCTTCGCCTCCTCCTCAGCTTCCTGGTAGCGTCCCAGCACGACCAGCACCTTGCCCAATCCGGTGCGCGCCTCGACGTCCACCGGCTGCAATTTCACCGCCTGCTGATACCAGGGGAGAGCTTCCTCCAGTCGCCCGAGCTCGGCGAGCACCTTGCCGAGATTGAAATGCGCATTGCGGTGCCGCGGGTTCAACCGGCAGGCCTCCACCAGCTGTCCGGCCGCCTCTTCGCTCCGACCGACGCGATGCAGCGCCAGCCCGTAGCCGGCATGCAGATCCGATTTCCAGTTGCCGGCCAGTGCCACGTGGGAAGTCGCCAGCCCGGTCATGTCTCCCTGAAGTGCTTCTTCGAATACGAGCAGGGCCTCGGCGGGGCGCTGGGCCTGGGTGAGCTCGGTGCCGAGGTTGAGGCGGGCGCGCAGATTCGACGGGGCCTTCGCCACGGTGTCGCGCCAGATACTCACCGAAGTCACATAGTCCTTGTTCCGCTGCACCGTCCCCCAACCGGAGGCAAGGCTGGCCCCAAAACAGAGGATGATCACCGGTCGCCCCAGCCGGGAGGCCGCCGTCGTAACCACCAGCACCAGCACGGCGGCCAGGGGAAGATACATGCGGTGCTCGGCGATCGTTTGCGTCGTCAGCGGCAGGAAGCTCGAACTCGGGGCCAGCACGAGGAAGAACAGAGCCCCCACCAGACCCGCGGCCGGCCGGCGCACCAACGCCCAGGCCGTTCCAGCGAGCAACCCCAGGACGAGCACTCCCTGCCACCAGACCTCACCCGGGTGCCGAATCGTCGCCGTGCCATAGTCCAGCACGAGCGGATGCGGCCAGAAACTTAGTTTCAGGTAGGTCGCCAGCGCGCGGCACTGGGTAAGTAGATATTCCCAGGAACTGACTCCGAGATCGAACCCCACGGTGCCGGCGCGCCGGTTGTTTCCCAGCACCAGCCAGGCCAGCGGTGCCCAAGTCGCGCAGAGCGTGAGGTAGAATCCCTTCCGGCGGCGCCAGGCCCCCCGAAAGTCTCCCGCCACAAGGGCCCGATCATAGAGCAGGATGATCAACGGCGTCACGACGACGAACTCCTTGCTCCCCGCTCCCACCAGGCAGGAGGCGACGCCGAGGCATTGCCAGAGCCGGGTGGAGGCCGGGTCCTCGACCGAGCGGATGAAGCAGTAGAGCGTGAGAAGCAGAAAAAGTGAACCGAGGATCTCGCTTCGTTGGACGATGCAGGTGACTGATTCGGTCAGCAGGGGATGGGCGGACCAAAGGAGGGTGATGACCCACGCCAGGCCGTCGGTCCCTCCGCGCCAGCTTCCGGCCAACGGCGTCTGCCGAAGGGCCCGGCGCAAGATGCCCCAGAGCGCGAGTGTGACCGAAAGGTGCAGACCCAGATTCGTGAGATGGTAGACGCGCACGTCCAATCCCCCGAGGGCATAGTTCACCGCGAGCGAATAGTTGACCACCGGCCGGCCCAGCGCCCCGGCCGATTCCAGCGGGGGATTCAACGCGTTCCAAGGCGGCCATAGTTGCCGGATGGTTTGATTCTGCGTGACCGCGGAGACGTCGTCGAACGCGAACGGTGCCTTCAGGCTGTTCAGATAGAGCAGCGCGACCAGGACCAGAGTGAAGACGATGCCCGGAACTTCCCGTCGCGTGGCCGCCACAGGGCCGCGGGTGCGCCCTGATGGGAACAACGTGGTGTTCTTGTGCACGGCTCGGCTTCGGGTGCGACGGAACGCCCGCCGCGCTACGGTTGCGCCGGCCGACCCGCCTTCAGGCGATCGTTTTCAATCTGCAGGCGCCTGAGTTCTTCCTGGGCGGCCGAGTACCAGCGATTCTCCTCGGCGAGCTTCGCGATCGTCCGACGCAGGATTTCAAAACGTCTTTTGATTTCGGCGGGATCGCCGACGGTGGCGCGAAAACTGGCCGTGGCCTCGCGTTCGGATTCGGCCCGCTCCTCCAGGGATTTCAACTGGCGCGTCGCCTGCGCGAGGCGGACGCTCGTGCGGACGATCTCTTCATTCAAGCGGTTGTTTTCCGTCATGAGCCTGGCAATCCGCGGATCCCCGGCTGCAAGTTGAGGCAAGGGCACCTCACTTGTTCGCACGGCATAGCGCTTCTCCGTCGCCGCCGGCTCCGGATTCGCGGCCCGGAGGCTGGACGGCAGCAGTCCGAGCGAACTCTCGTCAGCCGGGCGGCGGCCGGGGGCGGTAAAATCAGGAGCAGAAGCGGCTGGCACTTCGCTGTTGCCGGAGCGATCTTTCGTGATTCCGGAAACCGGTCGCGGCGGTGGCGGAGCGGCTGCGATTCCGACGGCGTGGGCGGCCGGGTCGGATCCAGGCCGGTCGGCTGCTCCGGTCCTGCCCGCCGCCAGCGCGGGGGCGTTGCCGGTGACGAGTGCCCGGGCCCGCGCGAGCGACGCGTTGGCTTCGGCGAGCTCGGTCTCGGAAAGTCGTCCGGCGACCAGGTTTCTCGCCGAAGGATCGGCGCCATTCTCGACCGCCAGCGCGAGCCATTTATAACCTTCGATCGGATCGGCCGCCACGCCGCGGCCTTCCGCGAGCAGGAGCCCCAGATTGTTTTGGGCCAGGGCGTAATTCTGGACGGCAGCCGCCCGGTAGAAAATCGCGGCCGTGGCGGCATCCGCCGGCGATCCGCGGCCCTGCTCCAGCATCAGCCCCAGGCTGAACTGCGCGCGAGCCTGGCCCTGCGCAGCGGCGGCGCTGTACCAACGTTGGGCGAGCGCCTCGTCGCGGCCGACGCCACGCCCGTGTTCATAAGCCAGCGCCAGATCGAACTGCGCCTCGGCCAGCCCGCGTTCGGCGGCCGGTCGCAACCAGATCAACGCTTCGAAATAATCCTGCCGCGTGCCCACCCCGTGGGCGTACATGTGGCCGACGTTGAACTGTGCGGGAGCGAATCCCCGCGTGGCGGCCCGCAGATAATGTTGGAAAGCGGTGGCCGCGTCCGGAGCGACCCCGCGTCCCAGGTCATAGAGAAGACCCAGATTGAAATGCGCGACGGCGAGCCCGGCCCCGGCCGCGCGCTCGTAAAGGCGGATCGCCTCGGGATAGTTCTGCGTGATGCCGTCACCGTTCGCGTAGGCATTGGCCAGCGCGTTCAAGGCTTCTGGATCCCCTCGTTCCGCGCGGGCGCGAATCGCCGGGAGCGGATCGTCCGCCCCGCACAGACCGGGTGGCAGTATTGCCAGCAACAGTCCTGCCAGGGCGGCCGCGCCGGCGCCCCGGCGGCGGCCGAATGGCAAAAGTATCCTTGGAGAGCAGGGCACGAAGGAAGGAGGCTCAGTTGACCCGCGGGAGGCTCCACTCCCGATGAACATGAACCCGCCGCGAGGACTTGGGCACGTCGAGCGCGAGCTGTTTCAACGCCTGGAGCATTTGATTCTGCACCATCCGGGACGACATCCCGAGGCTTTTGGCGATCTCGGCGTACCGCAGCCCTTCAAACCGGCTCATCCGGAAGATCGCTTGCTGGCGGGGTGGCAGCCGTTCGAGGGCGGATTCGATTTCGCTCACCAGCTCTCTATATAGAACATCCCGATCGGTTCCGTGCGCTTCGACCAGCAGGGTATTGGGCACGTGTTCGAGCCAAATGGCGCTGTGGCGGGTCTGTCCCCGCCGCAAATTGAGCGATTGATTGATGACCGCCGCAAAAAGGTAGCTCCGCACCGAGGTATTGACGACGATGGTCTCCCGGCGCCGCCAGACGTTGATGAATACATTGGCGACGGCTTCCTCGGCCAGCTCCCGTCGGCGAAGAAACGAGTAAGAGAAGCGGCCGAGTCGGTCGTGATACCGCTGAAACAGCGCGGCGAGCGCGGCTTCGTCCCCGAGACGAACACGCGCCAGGACTTCGTCGTCGGTGTCGTCGCCCGGGTTCATGGATAAAAACGCATCATGGTTCCGGAAACGCCTGTCGATGCTACAGCACCCGGTTTGTGAAACGTTTTGGTGTCAGCGCCCGCTGTCACCGCGTTGTCACCGGCTCGTGACACGATCGGAGGGTAGATCGATACCGGTTGCTGGGTCTCATCATCGCAGCAATGTCCCGTTCACACTATATCGACCTCCGGAGAGGCCGCCGCACTCGCTCCGTGCGCTGGTGGCTGCTGCTCGGAGGAATGGCCGCCCAGCTGGCCATTGCCCTCTGCGTCGCCCGACCGGAGCCAGCTTGGGAGCAGGTGGTTCTCTCCACTGATATTGTCGCGACGCGCCCGGCGACACTGGCCGAGATTTTTGCGCTGATCGAAGTCGAGACGGGCCTGAAGGTCACTTATCCCCCGGGCGAAATCGCTCTCGGTTCGGAGATCGTCCTGCAGGCTCGTGGCGGCACGATGTCGCTCGGAAGTTTTCTGGAACTGCTCGGGCAGCAGGGAGGAATGAGCTTCAGCGCGGTGGACGGTCAAATCGTCGCCCGACCTGTGGCCGCGGCGAAGCCGGTGGCCGTCGCGTCGCCGGCTGCCGTGCAGTCCGGGAAGCGGACGATCGGCGTGGCTCGCGCGGCTCCACGCCCGGCCTACACCGCCGCCGACTGGCCGGCGCGCGTTGCGGAAGTCCGGCAGGATGCGAAGATGTCCACGGCCCGGAAAGAAAAGGTGATCTTTGCGATCGTCCGACAGGCGGTGGCCGCGGCGACCAGCCAATTGCGTGACGAAGAGGAAGCGGTGGCAGTCGCCGCAGAACTCGCCCGCAGTGCCAGCCACGCTGCGCCCCAGTTTGTCGAAGTGATTGCGAACTCGGCGGCGTTTACCCCGGCGGTGGCGAAGATTCGTCAGGGTACGGCGCAGGTGCGCGCCGCCGCTTATGCCGGTCTCAAGGACGAACCTCCGGCGGCGTATCGACCCCCGGCCTACAACTTCGAAGCGGCGCCGTTGTTCGCGGTGAATGACCTCCCGCCGGTCGTGGAGGCCGATGGTGAATCCGGCGGCTCGGGCGGCTCGGGCGATGCCGGCGTTCCCGTGCTGAACGTGCTTCCCGCAGCGCAAACGGAAACGCGGCCCGTCGCCGCTTCTCCGACGGCGAGTCAAAGTGCGGCGACGCCCGCGATGGCCCTGCCGGCCGGGGCCGAGATCACGTTCCCAGGTTCCGCGCCTTCCGCGGGTGCGACCCCGGCGGTGGCGGACAACGTGATCCAGATGGACGCCTTCAAAGTCGAAGGTACGGCCACGCGCGGATCCGCGTCGGACTTGCGGGTGGAGCGGGTGAAAGCCGCCGTTTCCGTCGACACGTTGAGTTCGGATCAATTCGCGAAATTTTCCGCGGGCGATCTTTCGGAAATTGTTTTCCGGATACCTGGCGTCTCGGTGGAGCAGGGTCAGTTTGCGGTCGTGCGCGGGCTCAGCGACCGCTTCCTGAGCACGACGCTGCAGGGCATCAAGCTGCCGACTCCCGATCCCGAGAGACAAGCGGTGCAACTCGACTTGCTGCCCGCGTCCGCGGTGGAGGCGGTGGTGGTCGCGAAGACGTTCGAGTCCTCGCAGTGGGCGGAGTCGGCCGGCGGCAACATGGATGTCCGGACGCGCGCGATTCCGACCGAGAATCAGTTCAATCTTTCCTTCGGCCTCAGTGGGAATTCCAACGCGGCGGACGGCGGCCCGCACTATGTGATTCGCGGCAGCAGAAACGAAGGACTGGGCTTCGGCTCGCGTTCGCGGCTCGACGCCGGCACGAGCGATCCGACTTGGCAGTACGTCCCGACGCATCGGCAGAAAATTCCGATGGGGAAGAAGGTCTCTTTCGAATTCGCGCGGGCTTATGAATTCGGCGAGCAGAAACTCGGCCTGCTCCTGACGGGGTTCAACGACAGTTCCTACAAGACGAAAACGGGCCGGAAGCAGGCGAAGGGTGCGCAGGGGGGGACTCCTGCGACGGAGGCGACCCCGGCGACCTCGAGCCGGCCGGCCACTCCGGGGAATCCCGGCCGGCCGAGCGAATTCGAACTCGGGCTGCCGACCTCCCAGTATGTCCTGTACGATTACACGGACAGCGTCTCCGACCATGTGCTGGGTGTGACGGCGGCCCTCGGATATCGCTTCTCAGCCGCGCACGAGCTGAAATTGACGGGCCTGTTCGTCCAGAGCGGCATCGATGAAGCGCAGGTCAACGGGACCGGGCTGACTTTCGACCCGTCCACCAAAACGTACAAGGCCATCGCGGGGCGCGCGGGCTTTGCCGGAGCCGAGGAAAATGCCTGGTTCAATACTTTCGAATACTTCCGCGAACGGAATCTGACCGCTTACCAGCTCTCCGGCCGGCATAACCTGTCCCGCTGGGGTGATCCGAAGGTGACGTGGGCGCTGCAGCGGGGCACCAGCTACCAGAAGGATTCGCCGTTCATTGAGGCGAACTTTGCCACGCCGCTGAACCGGCTCCACCAGAGCTATCAGGTGTTCGGGGGCAATGACGCCCCACAGATGTTGAAAGCGGTTTGGGGGGAGAACCGGGAGACACAGAAGGCGGCCCGGTTGGATATTGCCTGGCCGCTCCGGCTCTGGGGCGAGCAAGTGTCGGAGGTGAATTTCGGCGTGGCGGCCGATTCCACCGACCGCGCGACTTCCGGCGTCGCGATCGACTATCGGCCTGCTTCGAGCGGGGCGGTCAGTGCGACGACCCCGAATGGTGCGTTCGCCAAGGTCATTAATGTGGCGCAAGGCGGGATCGCCACGCCGCCCACCGCGGCCGAGCGGGAAATTCGCGCCTCCTATGTCGGGGTGAATATCGCGCTGCTGCAGGACGTGAAGCTGGTGGCGGGAATTCGCACCGAGGATTTCTCGATCGGTTCGAGCGGCTCGGGCCGTTGGGGCGGAAATCTCACGTCCGCCAGTTTCTACAGCATCAATCCCGCGAAGGGAATCCTGGGCGCCCATCCGACGAACAATCCGCCGGTGGAGGAGAAAAAGTCCTACCCCGGCATTGGATTGATTCTGGGGCCCTGGAAAAACGTCACGGCCCGGCTGCATTATTCCAAGACGAGCGGCCGGCCTTCGCTGCGGGAAATCAGCCCGTTTTTCAACAAGAGCGTCGAGTCGGGTAATCTGGTCGTCGGCAACCCGGCGCTGAAGCCCTCGGATGCCACGAACTACGATCTTCGCCTGGAATGGGCGCCCAACCGGACCGACCTCATCTCGTTCTCCATCTTCCGAAAGGACATCGAGAATCCGATCGAGAAGATGCTCTTCAACCAGACGATTCCGCCCTCCGGCGATGCGACCGAGTCGTGGGTGAACAATCCGAATCCCGCGCAGCTCAAGGGACTGGAACTGGAATTCCGGCACAGCTTCCGGACGTGGTCGGAACTGCTGCAGGACTTTTCGCTCTCCGGCAATTATACCTTCATTGACGCCCAGGTGGGCGAGCATCCGCTGGTCGTGTCCCAGTTGCTCGGCGTTTATCAGGACAAACGGAAGATTCCGCTCACCCGGCGGCTCTTCGATCAGCCCGAGTCGATCGGCAATATCGACGTGACTTGGGCCCCCGGCCGGTGGGGAACGAGCGTCACACTCGCGGCGTATCTAATCAGCGACGTCCTCGCGACGACGGGGAAGCCTTCCTTTTTCGATATCTACGAGCGCGGCTACACCCGGTTCGACCTCCTCTTCAGTCAGCGGCTTTCGGCGCACCTGAAGCTGAAGGCTTCCGTCAAGAACCTGGCCGATCCGGAGCGGGGTCAGATTTACGACCGGGAGGCGACGAGCGCCCTGGTCGAGCGGAACACGTACCGTGCAGGTCGCGATTACAGCGGATCGGTCACCTACGAATTTTGACCCCGCGTAGACCCGACCGGTGAAAAATTTCCTTCATCTCCGAAGGCTCCAGAAAAAATAGAACCGCTACCAATGAAACTCAGAAGTCAGCTTCTCTCCCTCGGCGCGATCGGCCTGCTCGGCTCATCCGCCTTTGCTGCCACGCACATCACCTCCAACATCACTTCGTCCGCGACCTGGACGGTGGCCAACAGCCCGTACATTCTCGACACGCAGATTTTCGTCACGGGCTCCGGCACGGTGCTCGACATCGAACCCGGTGTGATCGTCCGCGGTCAGCCGCAGTCGACCGCCGGTGCGGCCGACGCCGGCTCGCTGATCATTCGCTATCCGGCGAAGATCCAGGCCCGGGGAACGGTGGCGAACCCCATCATCTTCACGACTGCCGCCCTCGATGCCGGTTTGGCCGGGGGTGGCGCGGCGACGGGCCTCTTCAAGGACGCCAACGCCGATCTTCTGGCGGATCGCTGGGCGCCGGCCGATGGTGACGCGAAGTATCTCGATCTCAATCCCGCGACCTCGCCGCTGCCTCCGCGCAACTCGGCCGATGTCAAGAACACCAGCATGTGGGGTGGAGTAATTATTGCCGGCGACGGTTCGACCAATAGCGGCAAGCAGGTTGATGTGGACAGCAGCGGTAGCTTCACCGCCGCTGATGACGGCGTCGGTTATATCGAGGGAATCACGGCCGGTCCGCTCGCCGAATACGGCGGCGGCCTGATTCCGAATGTGGAGCACAACGGCGGCCTCATGAAGTATGTCTCCATCCGCCACGGCGGTGCCGCGCTTTCGACCGGCAAGGAACTGAACGCGCTGACGCTGTATGCCGTCGGTGCGAAGACGACGATCAGCTATATCGACATTTATGCCACGGGTGACGACGGCGTCGAAATCTTCGGCGGCTCGGTCAACCTCGATCACGTCAACGTCAACTACGCGGATGATGACGGCTTCGACGTGGACGAAGGCTGGCTGGGTCTCGCCCAGTTCGTGTTCGTCCTCCAGGGTTATGGCTACGGCGACAACGGCCTGGAGCTCGATGGCGAGGACAAGCTGGAGAACGACACCACGACCTTCGGCACCCCGAACGCGTCCGACCCGACCGGTGACGCGCGTTTCTACAACTTCACGGTGCTCGTCAGCACCGAAGCGTACAACTCGAGCTCGGCGATCGGTGGCAGCGCGAGCGCTGCGTCGGTCAATGCCGCCCGCATGCGGGCCGGGTTCGCGGGCCAGGTCGTCAACTCCATCTTCCAGAATGTCAGCGGTACGACCGCGGGGCAAGGCCTGCGGGTGGATGCGTTGAAGACCACGGGTCTCGCCTCCGGCGAAACCGCCGAGTATGGCTATTCTGCGCGCGACTACTTCGGCCAGGGCCTGCTGCAGCTCCGCAACAACACGGTCGTTGGCTTTACCACGCTCTACACCACGATCTCCGGCGGCTCGGCCACCCAAGCGAGCACGGGCGTCGCGAGTGGCACCTTCAACGGCACCGCCATCCCGAGCGTCTATTATCCGGCGACCCTGAACCGGACGCTCTCGACCAGCATCCCGACTCCCGCCCACGCGACCGCCAACGGAGTCGATCCCCGTCCTTCGCTGGCGGCGTCGTCCCTCGCTTACGGCAGCACCCAGGACGCGGCCTACGTCGTGGCTCCGGCGGTGTCGACGTCCTACAAGGGCGCGTTTGACCGCACCGCCACGACGCTCTGGACCTCGGTTTGGACCGCTCTGAACAAGCGCGGCATCCTGAAGAACTAAGCCACGCTCCACTCAACTCCGCGCGGCGCGGGACCATCCCGCGCCGCGACTACCTAAACTACTCTTATGAAAAAAATCCTCCTCTCCGCGCTGGTCCTCGCTCTTCCGGCGCTCGCTTCCGCCCAGGTGCAACTGATCTCGGGCTACAACTTCGGCCAGTTCCTGGGCGGCGGTTATCCCTCCTTGGACGGCACCTCTGGCGATCCCGTGCCTTCGATCGGATCCAACTATCGTCTGACCTCGCAGGCGCCGGGTACCTCCAGTGGTGACTACGTCGGTAACAATGGCACCACCGGCAATTATTCGACGGGCTTCAGCCGACTCTATTGGGACGGAACCAACGGGTCCTCGAGCTATAACTATTCCGCCGGGGTGCAAATCACCGCCAACGATTCGTTCGGGGTCAACACGGTCAACGGTCAGACGGTCCAGGGCTATACCATCGCCGCTCAGGGCGATGGTCTCAATCTGGCTCTCACGTCCAACCTGACGAACGGCCGGCTGGCGTTCGTTACGAACACCTCGGGCTTCGCGGATTACGATCCGACGGCGTTTGTGAACGGGGGCGGCGTCACCAGTGACGACAACCTGACGTTTGCCGCCGCAGTCTCGGCCCCCGTGACCATCTCCTGGTTCCTCAATGGGAGCGGGATTTCGTTTGCCAGCACCAGCGTGACGGGCGCTTCGATGACCTCGTACTCCGTCGATCTACCGGCGGGATTCTACGGAATCTCCTCCGCCGTGCTCGTCGGTCAGTTTAGCGGGGCCGCCACGTTCGACAACGTCCAGTTCAACGGCGTCAGCGCAATTCCGGAGCCGTCGACGTACGCCGCCTGCTTTGGCGCCGCCGTCCTCGGCCTGGCTGCGTATCGCCGCCGCAAGCAAGTCGCTGCGTAACGCTTGGGTTGGTTTACGAGAAAAAACGGTGACCGCTGCCAGGCAGCGGTCACCTGTTTTCGTTTTTTAGGATTACGATCCCAGAATGTTGGTTTTCGCTCTCATGCCGCTTCACGAAGTCGCCACCTTGTCCCATAAAACCCGGTCACTGCCCGCGCCGTACCGGAGGTCCCTCCTGCTGGGACTTCTGCTCGCGCTCCCGCTGATCGGAGTGGCTCAGGTCCAGTTGATTTCGGGATACAATTTCGGCCAGTTCCTGGGCCCCGGGTATCCCTCCCTGAATGGGGAGACGGGCGATCCCGTAAAGTCGATCGGCTCGAATTTCCGGCTGACGGCGCTCCCGCCCGCTTCATCGAGCGGCAATGTGGTGACCAACCTGGCCGCCGCGGGAGATTTCTCCACCGGCTTTGGCCGCCTCTACTGGGATGGGACCAACGGTTCCTCCTCTTACAATTACACCAGTGGCGTGCAGATCGTAGCGACGGAAGTCGGCCTGAACACGGTCAACGCCACGAGCGTCTCCGGCAACGTACCCACTTCTCTTATCCCGATTCCCGTCAGCCTGGCGGCCGTCGGAGACGCGAGCAACCTCGCGCTGACCTCCAGCTTGCTCGATGGGCGGATTGCCTTCCTGCAGGACACCTCCGGGTTCATGGATTTCGATCCCGCGACCTATGCGAATGCGCCGGGCGTCGTGAGCGATGCCAACCTGACTTTTGCGGCGTCGGTCTCCGCTCCCGTCACGATTACGTGGTTTCTCAACGGCAGCTCGACCTCCTTCGCCACGACGAGTCTCAGCGGGACGGACATGGCCTCGTATGCGGTGGATCTGCCCGCGGGCTTTTATGGCGTCGCGGATGCCAAACTCGTCGCGCAGTTCAGCGGGACCGCGACGATCGATAATGTTCAATTCAACGGGGTGGCCGGCACCGGTGGAGGAGGTGGAGGTGGAGGATCAGGCGGCACGACCGCGCTCTTTTGGAAAGACGGAGTCGGAACGTGGACGAGCGCCGCGACGCCGACCAACTGGCGCGACGAGGCGGGAACGGCCCAGAGTCCGTGGAGCCCCGGAGTCGCGACCTTCCGGGGTTCTCCCGGCACGGTGACGATCGATGTCGGCGGCGGCCCGGTCGTCGTCACGGGGACCAAGTTCCTCGTCGGTGGCTACACGATCGCAGGCGGCGCCCTGACGACCAACACCGCGAGCAGCCCTTTCCAAGTCGGTAACGGCACGCCGGCGGGAGCGAGTATGACCGCGACCATTTCGGCGCCGATTGTGGGCACGGGCGGAATCAGCAAAACGGATGTGGGCACCCTGGTTCTCACGGGAGCCAGCACGTACACCGGTGCGACGAACGTCAGCGCCGGGACCCTGACCATCAACGGCGATCAATCGGCGGCGACCGGCTCGGTCACGGTCGCATCGGGAGCCACGGTCGGCGGCACGGGCAGCACCGGCGGCGCCGTCGCCGTGCAGAGCGGAGCCACGTTGCGGGGTTCGGCCGGAAACACCTTCACGACGGCTGGACTGACGTTGAGCGCGAACTCGATCTTCAACGTCACGTTCGGCGCTCCCAGCACGACTGAACTCTTCAAGGTCAACGGTGCGCTCACCCTCGATGGGGTCTTGAACGTCAACGGGGCGACCGGTTTCGGCGCGGGACTTTATCGCCTGATCAACTATACCGGCGCCCTCACCAACAACACGCTGCTGCCGGGAACCATGCCTTCGGGCTTCAGCGGACAGGTTCAGACGAGCGTCGCCAATCAGGTGAATGTCGTTTTCACGACCGGAGGCGGAAGTGGGGGAAGTGGCAGCGGCGGCAGCGGTGGTGGCACCGGGGGCGGCAGCAGCGGGGCGCAGTTGCCCATGTGGCAGGGTGGCGCCGGACTTTGGACCGCGGGTGCAAGTTCCAGTTGGAAATCGACCGACGGGACGGCGCAGGGGAGCTGGCAACCGGGGCTGGCAATATTCGCCGGCACGGCAGGTGCGGTCACGGTCGACAATGCCGGCGGCCCCGTGGTGTTTACGGGCCTTCAACTCGCGGCGACGGACTACACGATTTCCGGTGGCACGCTCACCACGAATACCAGCCGGACGGCGCTTCGGGTGGGGGACGGCACCGCGGACGGTGCCGCGATGACGGGGACGATTTCGGCCATCGTGGCGGGCACGGGGAGCGTGGAGAAAACCGATCTCGGCAAGGCGATCCTCACTGGCGAGAACACTTATGCCGGCGGCACGATTGTCACGGCGGGCACGCTGCAAATCGGCGCCGGTGGAACGACCGGCAGCATCGTCGGCTCCGTCGCCAACAACGCCGCGCTCATTTTCAACCGGAGCGACGACGTCACCTTCGCGGGTTCGATTCGGGGCTCGGGCACCGTGGCGTTTGCCGGCGCGGGTGCGACGACGCTGACGGGTGACAACGCTCCGGCCGGTGGCACGACCGTGAGTGCCGGAACGCTGCAAATTGGTCTGGGTGGCACGATCGGCAGTCTCGGAGGAAACGTGGTGAATAATGCCGCGGTGATCTTCAACCGCAGTGACGATCTGACCTACGCGGGCGGGATGAGCGGCACGGGGACGGTCACCAAACTGGGAGCGGGGACACTTTCACTCACCGGTGCGAACACGTTCACCGGAAACACCACCATCACCGCCGGAACGCTCCGGCTCGGGACGGGCGGCACGACCGGCAGTCTCGCCGGCAACGTCGCGAACAACGCCAGCCTGAGTTTCAATCGCAGCAATGCGTTGACCGTTCCCGGCGTGATCAGCGGCACCGGAGCTGTCCTGCAGCAAGGCAGCGGCACCACGATGCTAACCGGAGCCAACACCTACGCCGGTGCGACCACGGTGAGCGCCGGAACACTTTTGATTAACGGCAACCAGGCCGGGGCCGTCGGCAACGTCACCGTGGCCGCGGGCGCGAGCCTCGGTGGCTCGGGCGCCACGGGAGGCACGGTCTCGATCCAGAACAACGCGACCCTGCTCGGCACCACCGGCTCTGTCTTCACAACTCGTGGACTGACGATGACCGGCTCGGCCCGTGTGGGTCTCGCGTTGGGAAGTCCGGGCATCGATCCGCTCATCCAGGTGCTCGGTCCGATGACGATTGACGGCAATGTGGCGCTTTCGAAATCGGGGACCCTCGCGGTCGGCACCTATCGGTTGATGAACGCCACCGGCACGGTGACCGACAATGGCCTCCAGCTCATCTCGGCACCGGTCAACTTTGGCGACCTGCAGATCGCCGTCGACGCCGCGATCAACCGGAAAGTCGATTTGGTGGTGGCCAATACCGTGGCCGGTTACTGGACCGGTGGTGCGGGCACCTGGGTCGGAGCCGGTGGCACGTCCTGGCAGAAAGCGGACGGGTCCGGCGGCACCGCGTGGGCGGGAACCCAGATGGCGACGTTCCGCGGGACGGCGGGAACCGTGACGGTCGACAATGCTGGCGTGACTTTCGCGGGTGCGCAGTTCCTGACCAATGGCTATACGGTGCAAGGGGCCGGAGACCTGACGACCACTACGGCCAATACGATTCTCCAGGTCGGTGACACCACGGCCGCGGGCAGTTCGATCGCGGCGACCATCTCGGCCAAAATCATTGGCACGGGTGGGATCAACAAAACCGATCTGGGCACGCTGACCCTGTCGGGAGCGAACACCTATTCGGGAACCACGAGCGTGACGGCGGGCCGGCTGTCGATTAACGGCGTTCAGACTGGCACGGGCGCGGTCACCGTGGGTCCCATGGCGACGCTCGGTGGCAGCGGGACGATTGCCGGAGCCGTGACGGTGCAGGATGCCGGGGTGCTGGCGGGATCGGCGGGCAGCACTCTGACCATGGCGGGGCTGACCCTGAACGCCAATTCGCGGGTCAACGTGGCGCTCGGGGCGCCCAGCGCGACGGGTGTGTTTCAGGTGAACGGAGCCCTGACTCTGGACGGCCAGCTCTCCGTCACCGATGCCGGCAGCTTCGGCGCCGGTCTATATCGACTCTTCAACTACACCGGGGCGCTGACGGACAACGGGCTGCTGGCGGATTCGTTGCCCTCGGGCGCGTTTACCGGCACGGTGCAGACGTCGGTGGCGAACCAGGTCAACCTCGTCGTCGGAACGGCGGCGCGGCCGAGCTGGACCGGAGGCTCGGGGACCTGGTCCGCGGCGGCCGGCGCCGCCAGCTGGGGACTGGTTAATGGCGGCGCGGCCGGCGCGTGGACTCCCGGGATGGCCATCCTGCAGGGCACGGCCGGAACCGTGACCGTCGACACCTCCTCCGGCGCGGTCGCCATCACCGGCCTGCAGTTTGCGACGGATGGTTACACGGTCAGCGGCGGCGCGGTGACGACGAACACGGCGGGGACGGTGCTGCGGGTGGGCGACGGATCGTTTGCCGGTGAGATCATGACGGGGACGATTGCGTCGCCGGTGATTGGGACGGGCAGCATCGACAAGACTGATCTGGGCACGCTGATCCTGAGCGGCGAGAGCACCTATTCGGGCGGCACCACCGTCTCTAGCGGGACGCTGCAGATTGGTGCGGGCGGCACCTCCGGGAGCATCGCCGGAAACGTGACGAACAATGCGAACCTGCGTTTCAATCGCTCCGACGCGGCGACCTTTTCCGGCGTGATTAGCGGTACGGGAGCGGTCAATCAGGCGGGAACCGGAACCCTAGTCCTGACCGGCGCCAACACCTATGCGGGAGGGACCACCATCAGCGCGGGGACACTGCAGGTGGGCGCCGGCGGCACGACCGGCAGCATCACGGGAGACGTGGTTAATTCCGGGACGCTGAGCGTGAACCGCAGCGATGCGGTGACGCTGGGTGGAGTGATCAGCGGAACCGGAGCGGTGACTCAGGCGGGGACAGGGACGACGACTTTGACGGGTACGAACACTTATAGCGGAGGCACGACGATCACGACGGGCGTGCTGCAACTGGGGAACGGCGGGACGAGCGGCAGCGTGGTGGGGAACGTGGTGAACCAGGGCACGCTGGTGGTGAACCGCAGCGATGCGGTGACGCTGGGCGGAGTGATCAGCGGAACCGGAGCGGTGACGCAGGTGGGGGCCGGGACGACGATATTGACCGGGGCCAACACCTACAGCGGCGGCACCACCATCACGACGGGGACCCTGCAACTCGGGTCCGGAGGCACGAGCGGCAGCCTGACGGGGAGCGTGGCGAACAACGGGACCCTGGCGGTGAACCGCAGCGACGCGGTGACGTTGAGCGGGAGTATCAGCGGCACGGGGACACTGCGGCAGATCGGCAGCGGCACGACGATCCTCAGCGGCACGAACAGCTTCAGCGGCGGCACGACGATCACCGCGGGAACGCTGCAACTCGGAGCGGGTGGGACGAGCGGCAGTCTGGTGGGGGACGTGGCGAACAACGGGACCCTCGCCGTCAACCGCAGCGACGCGGTGACCCTCGCCGGGCTCATCAGCGGCAGCGGGGCGGTCACCCAAGCCGGCGGCGGCACCACGATTTTAACCAGTGCGAACACCTACACCGGCGGGACGACGATCGCCGCCGGCACCCTGCAACTGGGCAACGGCGGGACGAGCGGCAGCCTCACCGGAGCGGTCACGAACCAGGGCACGCTCGCGGTCAACCGCAGCGACACCTACACCCTTGCCGGCGCGATCACCGGAACCGGGGCACTGGTACAGGCGGGCAGCGGCACGACGATCCTAACCGGCTCGAACACCTACACCGGCGCCACGACGATCGCCGCCGGCACCCTGCAACTGGGCAACGGCGGAACGAACGGCAGCCTGACCGGCCCCGTCGTGAACCAGGGCACCCTCGCCATCAATCGCAGCAACAGTGTCACCCTCCCCGGAGTGATCAGCGGCAACGGAGCCCTCATCCAAAATGGCTCCGGCACGACGGTCCTCACCGGTGCCAGCACTTACACCGGCGGCACCACGATCACGGCCGGGACGCTGCAACTGGGAACCGGCGGCAGCGTCCTCGGGAACATCACCAATCACGGCACTCTGGCCATCAATCGCAGCGACGCGGTCACCTTGAGTAATGCCATTGCGGGTACGGGTAACGTCACCAAGGAGGGCAGTGGGATTCTGGTCCTCGCCGGTGCCAACACCTACAGCGGCGGCACCCGCGTGAACGGTGGCGTGGTCGAGGTTTCGAACAACGCGAGTCTCGGAGCGGCGACCGGCTCGGTTGCCCTGGGTGGCGGCTCCCTGCGAGCGACGACGAACTTCAGCACGACACGCGACATCTCCGTCGAGGCCGGCGGCGGCACCCTCGACACTGGTGCCAACATCCTCGGGGTTCAGGGCCGGCTCACCGGCACGGGCAACCTGACCAAGGCCGGCACCGGCATCCTCACCCTGACCGGCAGCAACAGTTTCAGCGGCGCCACGACGCTCGCGCAGGGCGAGATTATCCTCATTGCCAGCAGCCTCGGGGCCGTGAGCACGAGCAGCGGCACCCGCCTGTCCGGTACCGGTACGATCGCGGGCAACCTGACCAACGCCGGGACCATCAACCCCGGCCAGAGTCCCGGGACCCTGAACGTCACCGGCAACTTCACCCAGAGTGCGTCTGGCGTGTACCAGGTCGAACTGGCCTCGGCCACGTCCTTCGACACCCTGATGATTACCGGCACCGCCAATCTCGCGGGCGGGCTCCAGGTGACCGGGCTCGGGGGTTTTGTTCCCGAGCCCGGCCAGATCTTCCGCATCCTCCAGGCGAGCGGCGGCGTGACCGGGACCTTCGGGACCCTCAACTC
>CANJCM010000040.1 GCA_947472765.1 Opitutia bacterium | reverse complement strand
CTCCACGGCCTATTGGCGGGTGAGGGCACCCGCCCTCCATTGAAGAAGTGGAACTCCGGGGTGTGCTCAGGGTTTCCTGGCTTCAGGCTCAACCCAGTCCGGCGTCACGTCCTTCCTTCGCGAAGCGGCACGTCGGCGAGCGACGGCCCTACAATCGAACCGGCGCAACGGATTCCTTCGATCCGTCATCACGAATTTCGCGTTCCATGGAGGGCCGGTGCCCCCACCGGCCACGGATTTCGTATCTAAATTCTCCAAGGCCTATTGGCGGGTGAGGGCACCCGCCCTCCATGGGGCAACGTGAAGCGGCGCGCCGGCACTCGTCGCCCCTACAACGATCCCCTCAACCTTGGCGTCTTAGCGTCTTTGCGCTTAGTCCGACGGATCCAATCGGTGCAATCGGTGTAATCCGTGGCTAAAAACGCCGCCGTCCTCCGCCCTCCGTCCTTCAGACGCCGAAGGCGTCCGCCGCCGCGCTCGACCACAACCGATGCGACTCCGCCAGCGGGATCCCGAGGAACTTCGCCACATTCCGGACACCGTCATCGGGTGCGAGCGTCGAGCCGGCAAAGCCGCCGCCCGAGCGGGGATTGCGCGCGATGCCATCCGCACCGACCTCAATCGGATGCACGCCGATGGTGTAGCGACCCGGGCCCGCGCCGGCGCCCGACATGCAATCCGTCGTGAACAACACCTTCCCCGCCGGTTTCGCGCGCACGAAGTTCTGCACGACAAACGGAGGCAAATGGATGCCGTCGGGAATCAGGCAGGCGGTAAGTTCGTCGCGGGCGAGCAGCCGTTGAATGACATTGTCGTGACGGTGCATCATCTGCGGCGCGCCGTTGCCGAGGTGGGTGCAGAAGCGGGCCCCGGCCTTGATGGCGGCATCGATGTGCGCCGCGGACGCGTTGGTATGGCCGAGGGAAATGTTGATCCCCTGCGCCACGAGCGCGGCGATGAACTCCGGGCTGCCCGGCCACTCCGGCGCAAGCGTCACCAGTTTGATTCGTCCGCCGGCCGCGGCCTGCAGCCGCTCGAACGCGGCCAGCGACGGCGGTCCCATCGGCGCGGCGGGATGCGCCCCGCGGTAACCCTCTTCGGGGCAGAGCCACGGCCCCTCGAGATGGTAGCCGACAAACATGCTCGCGATCGCCGGATCGGCGGCGCGGAATTTCTCCAGCCGTTCGTAGCGCCGGCAGAGCGCCTCGACATGATCGGTGATGAGCGTCGCAAAAATCCGCGAGGTCCCATGCTGGCGGAGCCCGTCCACGGAACGGCGGATCTGATCGAGCGTGACGTCATCGCGCTGGTAATCGACACCGGCGAAGCCGTTGACCTGAAAGTCGAAGAGATCGTTAAACGCGGGAGCAGCGGAGGGCATGGGGACTACGAATACGAATAAAGGCCCGGGCGGGCCAAGACGGAATTCGGGAGGACGGAGGTGACCCATCCAATCCGGTTTAACCACGAAGACACGAAGTCACGAAGCGCTGGAATCGGGCCCAATCCCCAATCGGTTTGGAACACAGAGTCGACCCGAGGCAATCCGAGGCCGGCAGCAAACGGTTGTAACCACCGAGACACCGAGGCACCGAGACCAATCCAGCGCGTACGAGGGCAGCCCTCGTCCGCGCGGGGCGCACCGCTCGGACGTTGTCCTCGCGTCGGTGGGCAGCCGCCCATCTTTGGCCGGCTCCGCGCCTCCGCCGGTTTCCGAACGGTGCGGAGGCGCGGTGTTAGTCGTCTATTACTTGGATTCCGAAGTTAAAGGGCTCGGCGTGGCCCTGTCCGTGAGGACAGGGACTTCTCGATCGCTTCGCTTAAAGTCGTCCCGCTGCTCACGCAGCGGGCTACGCGGCCAACTTAGGAATCCACGTATTAGACGACCAAGAGGATCGGGACGCGGTTCGGAATCTTCGCGCGAGGGGCTCTCGTGCGCGCCGGCTCGGATGAGTGTCCCTTTAGTGTCCGTTAGTGGTTAGCTCAGGATTAGTGTCCAATTAGCGTCAATTAGTGGTGCCCCTCCGAAAAAATCGAAAATCGGAATCGAAAATCCAAAATCCCACCCTCACCGTGACGGCGTGATTCCTGGCCGCGAGCCCCCACCCAACTACAGCGCCCTCCAGCGGCCGCTGGACCACTTCCGCGCCAAAACCAAACGGCTGAAGGTCCACCCGACCGAACTCAGCCTGCTTTGGGTCATCTGCGCCCATCTGGTCTTCCTCCCTTGGGCGATCGGAGGCATGCCATCTTGGGCGCAATTTATCAGCCTCGGGCTCGCGCTCCTGGGCTTTATCGTCGCCCTCCTCCCGCGAAATTACCGCGAGGAACACACTGGCGCCGCGTCCTTCCGGCTCATCATGTGGCCGAAGCTGATTCGCTTCCCCCTCTTTTGGCTCGGGCTGGCCCTGCTCGGCCTAATTGTCGTTCAGGCACTGAACCCTGCTTGGGCCTACGCCACGGACGGCAAGGGCTGGTGGATGAGAGGCATTCCTTACACGGAGTGGCTGCCGGCGGGGGTCGCCGCACCTTTTAGCCGCTGGGATGCGTGGCGGGTGCTCATAGTTTATAGCTCGATCTGGCTGGTGCTCTGCGCGATGTGGATCGGCTTCACCCGCCGTCGTTCGATCCAAGTCCTTTTTCTGACGCTGGCGTTCAATGGCCTGTTAATCGCCGCTTTTGGGATCACGCAGCGGATGCTCTCAAACGGAAAGATGTTCTGGTTCTGGAAATCCCCTTCGGGTTCTTTTTTTTCCAGTTTCGTTTATAAGAACCACGCGGGAGCCTATCTGGATATTTCCCTTGCGGTCACTTGCGGCCTCGCGGCTTGGTACTATTTGCGTGGACTACGACGCTTGGAGAAATCGAATCCCGCGGGCGTCTTTGCTTTCATGGCCACGTGCATCGCGGTCTCCGTGCTGGTCAGCTATGCCCGCGGCGCGACGTTGGTCATGCTGGTCTTCCTGACGCTGAGCATTGGCGCTTTCATCGTACATCAGTTTGTCGTGCCGCCGGAACACCGTCGTTCGATCGTCGCGGTCGTCCTGATTCTGCTCTTCGGGTACTTCCTCAAGACCGGCATGGAAGCGCTGCAGTCGCACATCGCGTGGGACCGGCTTTCCGACGGTTTGATGGAGAAGGACACGTCGCTGGAGTCGCGCCGGATTGCGACGCAGGCCTCGCTCGGCATGTTGAACGATCACTGGCAAATGGGCACCGGCGCGGGCAGCTTCAAGTTTCTCTTCCCGGTTTATCAGCAGCGCTTCCCGGCCATCTTTGACAATAACGGCCGGCGGATGTTTTGGGAGCACGCCCACAACGATATTCTGGAATTCCCGATCGAACTCGGTCTGCCCGGCATGCTGATCCTCTTCGCTGGCGCCGGGTATCTGGCGTTCGGGCTCCTTCGAAGTTTCTTTTGGCAAAACCCGCTGAGTGTCTCCGTGGTGCTCGGTCTGCTGCTCTTGCTCGGGTATTCGTGGTGGGATTTCCCGTTTCAAAACCCTGCGATTCTCCTCACTTGGTGCGCGTGCTGGGTCGCGGTGCTCATGTGGACGCAGATGGAAGAGATGAACGTGAAGTCGTGACGCGCCGCCGGATTCCAACCACTGACCGAGCCTTTTAACCACGAAGACACGAAGTCACGAAGCACCGGCATCGGGCCCAAGCACCACTTTAACCACCGAGTGCACGGATTACACCGAGTCGGATCCCGAACCCCTGTGCCTCATGCGCCTCCTGTGGCCATTGGATTGATTGGCTCTGTGCCCTTCGTGTCTTCGTGGTTAAAAATGCCCGGGCTCCTGCGTTGGCCGGCCCTTCGCCCCTTGGCGTCTTTGCGCTTCGTCCGAAAATCGAAAATCGAGACTCCAAAATCGAAAATTCACACGACTCGGTGTCTCGGTGACTCGGTGGTGAAAAATGCCTGGGGATTGCTCCGCGTCTCCGCGCCTCCGCGTGAACCTCGCAATCCATTTAACCACGAAGACACGAAGTCACGAAGCGCATCCAATCCCAATCGGGTTGGAACACGGAGTCGACCCGAGGCAATCCGAGGTCGAGCTTCAATCCGTTTAACCACAGAGCGCACGGAGTACACGGAGCCCAGACGAAGCGCAAAGACGCCAAGGCGCCAAGGTCCGGGGCGTAGGGCCGTCACCCTTCGACCTAGCTCAGGGCCTTTATTTTGAGCGAACGTCAGGCCGTGAGCCTGTCGAACGGCTCGTCGACGTGCCGCTTCTGAACGCTCTCCGATCCGACCAACCCCCGCCGCCCGGTATCCTGTCCATCCTGTTCATCCTGTCGAAATAGTTCCGGGGATTTCCGGCCTCCGGCATCTGGAGTTTGGACAGGATGGGCAGGATGGCCAGGATGCCGAGCCACTGGCCATACAACAAACCGGGAGCGGGTTTCAATCCACCGGCAACAACGCCGAAGTGGGTTCACCCACAGACGCGAGGACAACGTCCGAGCGGTGCGACCCGCGCGCACGAGGGCTGCCTTCATTACGTGGCTTCCATTCCGCAGCCCTCGTGCGCGCTGGATTGTTCGTCTCGGTGTCTCGGTGCCTCGGTGGTGAAAAACGCCTTGGGTCCGGATGGATTGGTCGGGGCAGAGCCCAAAGCTTTGTGAACTCTGTGTCTTCGTGGTTAAACCGGTTTGAGATCGATGTCTGAGAGCTCGACCTCGGATCCCCTCGGGTTGGCTCTGCGTTCAAACCGATTGGGGGATTGAATCCCGAGCCGTTTAACCACGAAGACACGAAGTCACGAAGCAAAGGCATCGTCCCAGACCAACCATCCGCGTGGCCCTGTCCGTGAGGACAGGGATTTCTTGTCGCGTCGCCTGCCGTCCCGCTGCTCACGCAGCGGGCTACCAAGCCAGCTTCGGAATCAGGCACTTCGTGCCTTCGTGGTTAAAACGGCTTGGAGAAAAAGGAGAAGCGGCGCGTCGACGAGCGACGGCCCTACAAGACTGATATGGGCCTTTAATCCAAAAACGGCGTGTACTCCGGCACCAGTCGCTTCAGCAGTTCTTTCAACTGGTTCGAGTCGAACTGGTACAAGCGCTGTTCCAGCTCCCGCACAACGGACTCGCTGAACATCGCGTTGCTGGTCAGCCGCGTGATCCGCGGGTGCGACGTCGGGGCGTAATCCTCGGTGTGGTGCTGCAATTCCTCGAATAACTTCTCCCCGGGCTTGAGGCCCGTGAACCGAATCTCGATGTCGTCACCGGGCTTGAACCCGCTCAGCTCGATCATCTGCCGGGCGAGGTCGATGATTTTCACCGGCTGCCCCATATCCAAAACGAAGATCTCCCCACCCTGACCGAGCACCGAGGTTTGCAGCACAAGGCCGACCGCCTCGGGAATCGTCATGAAGTAGCGCGTGACTTCCGGATGCGTGACGGTCACCGGACCGCCATTCGCGATCTGGCGCTTGAAGATCGGAATCACGCTGCCCGATGACCCCAGCACATTCCCGAAACGGACCGCCATGAACTTGGTCGGCTTAGAGCCGGAGAACCGGAGGGTCGGAGAAACGGAGGGTCGGAGGCGCGGAGCGCCGGAACGCTGGATCGCTTGGCCGTTGGAATTCGGATCCTCTGCTCCGGCGGATTCGAAGGCCGGAAGTACCTCCGCCCCTCCGCCCCTCCGGTCCTCCGTCCTCCGTCCTCCGACCTCCGTCCCCTGACCTCCGGCCTCTGGAATTCCGGGGCTCCGGAATTCCGCCAGCGCATGCAGGGCCATCAATTGAATCTCCGCCAGGCGCTTCGTCGCCCCCATCACGCTCGTCGGATTGATCGCCTTGTCCGTGGAAATGAGCACGAAGGCATCCACACTGTGCGCGGCCGCGATTCGCGCGAGCTGCCGGGTTCCGAGCACGTTGTTGCGAATGGCCTCGGCCGGCTGTCGCTCCATCATGTAGACGTGTTTGTGGGCCGCGGCGTGAAAGACGACGTCAGGAGTATACCGCGAAAAAATGAACTCCATCCGCTCGCGATCGAGAATGTCGCCGACGAGCGAAACCGCGATGGACCCGAGTCCCGTCTCGTTCAGCTCCTGCTCAATGGTAAAAAGGGCCCCTTCCGCCTGCTCGACCATCAACAACCGCTTTGGATTCATCGCGGCAATCTGCCGGCAAAGTTCGCTGCCGATGCTGCCGCCGGCGCCAGTCACCATGATAATGCGCCCTTCGAGCATCTGCCGGATCGACTGGGAATCGAGATTGACGGCTTCGCGTCCGAGCAAGTCCTGCACCTCGACCGGTCGGATCCGATTCACCCGCACCCGTCCCGACGTCAGCTCCTCGAGCGAAGGCAAGGTCTCCACCTTGAGACCCTGCTCCGTGCAAATCAGCACCACTTCCTTCACCCGCTTGGCCGTCGCCGACGGCATCGCGATCACCGCCTTGGCGAGCGTCGCGGCATCCTTGACGGTCGCGAGCGCCTCCGGTCGTCCCACCACCGGAAGACCGTGAACGAGCTTCCCGTGCTTCTGCGGATCGTCATCG
This sequence comes from Opitutia bacterium, assembly GCA_947472765.1. Taxonomy (GTDB): domain Bacteria; phylum Verrucomicrobiota; class Verrucomicrobiia; order Opitutales; family Opitutaceae; genus ER46. The sequence goes on along the minus strand of CANJCM010000040.1, from coordinate 33,011 downwards.
AAAAACATGACCGGCCGGAACCCGCGGGCCGGCGATCCGAGAAATTCCTTCGCGAGACTGGCGCCGGCATCGCCGGCCCCGATAATCGCGATCCGCTGAAGCTGGGGCTGGACGCCGCCGGTCCGACGACTGCCGCTGAGGCGTTCCCGGTAGAGCCGGAGACCCAGCCGCCCCACACAAAGGATGCCGAAGCACAGCATGAAATCGGTGAGCAACACACCACGGGGAGTCGAAAGCGGGGTCGACGGCAGCAGGACGCGCGGCACAAACAACAGCGTGCTCGAAGCGCCCATCGCCCAGAACAAACGCAGCAAATCTGGCACACTGAAATAGGTCATCAGGCTGCCGAGCTGGCGCATCGCCACGAGCGCCACCAACTTGACCCCTATGACCCAGGGGAGCAGCCGCAGCCGCTGCTCTTGCTGGAATTCCGGCACAAGGAAGTCGAACCGAATTTCGTAAGCCAGATACCAGCTCGCGCCCACCACGGCCGCATAAATCAAGGCCAGGACGAAGGTCCGGCGATTCCGCGCCAAGTTGATCACAGGCGGCCCCCTCCGGAACGATGTTCGATCGGCTTGAACTCGGGCATGGTGGCGTCACCTGCCGCACTGATACCTTCGCGAAACAGCACGAGCTTCAGAATGAGGTCCAATCTTCGCAAATCGAGCCAGAACCTCCAGAACTCCTTGCAACATACGTCACGCACAAGCTTCAGATTAAAAAATATTTATAACCCTCCCACCCTTTGGAAATGGGGCAGACACTTACTCGAACACGCTGAACGCCTTCCCCTCGACCCAATCACCCGCAACCTGATTCTGGACCCGAATCCCCAGCCCCACCCACGCTGCCCCTGGAGGCGACCAGCCCGCCTGTTGCAACGTGACCCACTCCGGCCAGTCGCCATCCGGTAGCCGCAGCATTTTGAATCCGAGATGCCGCTCCTTTGCATCCAGCCACGAAAAGACCAAGTGCACCGCCGTTCCCGGCGACACCCGCCCACGCACCGTGACCCCAGCCCGCTGCAGCCCGCCGGGTTCCATAGCCAACCGGGCAGGCATCGGAGCCCATTGGGAGACGGTCGTGTCTTTGGTCCCGCTGATTCTCACCGCGCGATCCGTCCCCTCGCCCACCAGTTCCGCCTGATGAAACTCAGCTGGCTCCACGCGGCTTTGCCATTCGGACGGCAGGGCGACGCCATAGGTCAAACCGGCAATCGTCCGCCACGGCTTAACGTCGCCGGTCATGGATGGATTGCGGAGGAGCTGACGAGTGGTCGGAGGGTCAGAGGGGCGGAGAGTCGGAGTGCCGGCCGCCGAGCTAGAAACAGGCTTTTCGTCCTTCCGCGCCTCCGCGCCTCCGGCCTCCGCTCCTCCGTCAGAAAGCGCCTTCCATAACCCCGCCACATTCGGCTCCTCCAAAATTGTAGGGCCGGCGTTTACCGCCGGGCCGCGTTCGCGAGGTATTTCTGATCCGCCTTTCGGCCCGCCGGCGAGCAGCACCCCTAAAGCCGTGCCCGTGGGCTTGGTTCGCTGAATTGCGAACAATGCCACCGGCACCGGGTCGTCCTTCAAGTAGTCGTCCCAGCCGAAGCTCAGCACCGCCAAAGGGTCAGCACTTTGAAGTTCGGTCGTGTAACGAATAAACTCCCGGCGCGCGCCGAGATAAACGTCCAACGCATCCGTGAGCACGGCTGCCGCGACTGCGGCGCCCCCCGGACTCGGCGCGAGCGCGAGCCGCTTCAGCCGGTCCCGCGCCTCCTGAAAAGCCAGAAACCGCTCCGTCACGCCGAAGGCCGCACTCACCTGCTGCACCCGCGCCCGAGTCCGACCGAACCAGGCGTCGCGCTGCGCGGCATCGAGCATTGAACGCAACTCCCGCACCGCCGACTCCGGAAATACCACCGCCTGCGATTGATTACGATAGTGCTTCAACCAATACGGCGGTCCCGGCTGCGCCATCCACAGTTCCTCGCAGCGCTCGAAGAACCGCCGCATCGGAACCGCGGCCTCGCGGAAATACCGCGCGTAATACTCATCGAGCAGGACGGTCGCCGATTGTCCCGTATCCTGCAGCAACTGCGCCGCGAGCCAGGGCATCGGTCCATCCAGCCCCCAGTTCGGATTTACCTCCGCAAAGTAGTCGGTGAATCCAGCTTGGCGAGCGTGCCGGAGATTTTCGGCGAGCAATCGCGTGTGAATCCGCGGAATCAGGAAGCCGCCACCGTAGAGGTAGTCGTAGAGGCCGAGGCGGCGGACGGAGGCCGGAAGCCGGAGGCCAGAGGACGGCACGCCGGAATTCTGGAATTCCGAATCTCCGGAATTCCGCCCCTCCGCCATCCCTCCTCCGTCCTCCGGCCTCCGCCCTCCGGCCAGCCGCCCCCAGCGAGCCTGCAACTCCAACTCCTCCCGCTTAAACTTCGCATCATATCCCTGTGAGCGATCTGCCGTCAAAAATGGCACCACCTGCGGATGCAGCGGAAACTCCGGCGCGTTCTCGGACCAATAGTACGCCAGCGCACCGAGATATTTGTCCGGATGAGTCTCTTCCAGCTCCGCGGCCGCGCGGTTCATAAAGGTGAAGACGAGATTCGAATAATCCGGACGCTCCCGGAACCACTTAAAACTCCTGCGCGCCGGAATTCCTGAGGGCGGGGGATGCCCCCCGGTTAGCGCCAACAACTCCGGTGACTCTCCCCAGATGAGTGCATCGTTCACGCCGAGTGCGAAACTCACCAATGCCGGATTCGTCTCGAAATCCGTCCGGGCCGCTTTGGCCGCGTAGCGCGCGACATCTTCACGCGCGATATCCGGATTCCAAAACCAGGACCCGTTCGGCGGCTGAAGCCTCTTGCCATCGAGCAACGGAAAGAAGTCCGGGTGATCTAGATAAAGCGAAGGCGGGAACACTGACGCCAAATTGTGCGCAAACCTAAACGCCGGTGTAAGGCCGTTCGCGTCCGACCATTCAGATGGGACCCCGTACATAAAACGGCTGACGAAGCCGGAACTTGAGTGCCGCCCAGGCGGCGATGCGAACGTCCGCTTCGTCATGAAGAAGACGCTTGCTTCTCTTCCCAAAACACCCGGCGCAAATTGCCTCTCAATTGAACGCCCCGGACCGCCATTCTTGAGGACAAGAACCATACCGACAGAACAGGAGCCCATCAGGGATAGCCACACGAGAGCCCTGGCAAGGGGATGAATTACTTTGCTCACCCTACTCGAAATCAGCAAGGCGTCCTCAACTCGCCACAGGCGACGCCCCGACACATGCTTTCATATCAGGGAAAGCTCTTCCGCTCTGAAGTTTGGGTCCAGCACCATAGCCCAAAAAAGCACACACTCACCAGACCCGCCGCCAGAAACAACGGACCCATTTCCCCGATAACCACAAACCAACCGAGCACAGCCCCGATCGCGGCCATTCCGCCATAGACCAAGGTGACCCGCTGCGGGCTGTTCCCGGCGATGACCAGCCTTTGATATAAGTGAGACCGATGAGCCAACAAAACATTTTCGCCGTTCCGCATCCGCCGTAGGATCGTGAAAATCCCGTCGGCGAGAAATGGCCAAATTAGAAGTAACGCAACAAACACTATTTTGAGCCCCTGCGGGCGCCCGCCCAATTCAGCCCAAGCGAGAAATGGTGCGGAGGCAAAGCAGTAGCCCAAAACCGTGCTGCCCGCGTCACCCATAAAAATCCGGGCGGGATACCAGTTCAGAGTGAGAAACCCGGCCGACGCCGCAGCAGCGCAGCCCCCCAGCACAAGAGTCGCCGGCGTCCCCAAAACAATCCCAATCATTAACCAGCCGACTCCGGCCGCCACACCCTGCACCCCAGCCATCCCGTCGATCCCGTCCATAAAATTATAGATGTTCACCACTCCAACGATCCAGATCGCGCACACAACGAACACTGGCCACGATGTTACAAACGGTTGGTAGGCCGAAACTCCAGCGAGGAAAACCGCCGCGGAAAAGAACTGGCAAGCCAGGCGGATTGGGGCATTCACGGACCAAATGTCGTCAACGAGTGCGATGCAATATAGTGTGGCGGCACCCCAAAAAAACGAGGCCGGTATCCCTCTTTGAAAGAAATCGGGAGACCAACCGCACAGCAGCCCCCCAAACATCACCGGGACAAACGCGGCGCCTCCCATCCTCGGCACCGGTACCTTGTGCGAGCTGCGCTCATTCGGGATATCGAGCAATGCGACGCGGCGAGCAATCCCTGCCGCCCAGCGCACCAGCAGAGCAGCCGCGAGAGCAATAATCGGCATTAAGACGGTCACTGGAATCATGTGACTCACTATTCCGGACGGCTCCCGACAACTTGGTGAAGGAATGGCGCCAGGGCTTCAGCCATCTCACGGTCCCCCAAGAGCTCAGCAATCGGATAGCGCGAAGCGATACGCACGAAGTACTGGCGATTGTCTCCCTCCGCCAGCTGCCGCAGAGCTTCCCTGAAGCCAGAAAATCTTGCCGGACTTGGGTTGAATAGCCGCTTGCCGACAATATGCCAGAATGCCACGTAGGTAGTTCGTCCTTCGTTATCAGCAAATACCCGCGACTCTGCGGGTAACAATTGTAATCCGGCGCAGGCAAAACTTTCACCGGGGCGCGTTTCGATGAGCGTTTGGCCGACGGCTGGCCAGCATTGATCCGGCGTATGCGCGGCGACTTGGGTTGGGGGGACGCTGCCTGGCTTCCATGTCGTCGCGAACACCGAAAGTTTCCGTGCACCCATCGATATTTCCCGATATGTACATTCCTCGAACTGGAGTATCTCCTCCACATTTTCGATTTCCGCTTTAGATGCGCCCAGCGGTAATTCCACCACCATACCTTGCGCGTCCGGGACAGGCAAAAGGTGCAAAAGAGACTTACTCTCTCGCCCTGCTTCGCTTCGCACCACGAGGGCAATCCCCGCCGCGAAGAGCATTCCCATCCCGAGATTCAGAACTGTTTTGCGCGTCATATTATCAGCAGCGCTTGCCCTCAAATTATGACCTCCGACTCACGTGATGCCACGACTTCCGACAGAAGGCTGCTCCACTGTTTCACTAAAACCCCCTGCTCGTAAGCCTTCCGTCCTACTGCTGCGGCATTCCGGCGTTTTAGCGCCACTTCTTCTGGATTTTCAGCTATACTTAACAGCACTTTCTGGAAGCCATCTTCATCACCTGGTTCGATTGTCCAACCTAGGTCGTTAGTATTAACCAGATCCGCGAGATCGGAATCGGCAGCGCAGACCGCGAGGATGGCTTGGCCGGCCAGTAGCGCACTATACGTTTTGCTCGGCATCACTAGGTGCTCAGCCCCAGCCTTCAAGGTCACCAGCGCGACCGGACAGCGACGCAATTCGAATGCCCATTCACTTTCGACCATGTTCGGCCCAAAGGACACTCCTGAAGATCCCTTCATTTCACCCATTGCTCGGCGCAACTTTTCAAACCCTGGGCCGTTGCCACGGATTGCAAACCGAACTCCTGGCGGGATCCCTCGAAGAAACGCGTTCGAGATGGTGTCGACGTCGTGCATGTGCCCCAGATTTCCACAATAGAGGATATCAACGACCTCGGGCGCTCCGTCCTCGACGGCAATTTTCGGAAACGACGCTTCGTCCGCCCCGATGCAAATTACTGCGCTTCGCGGAATATTGGAAAATTTCTCGTTGGCATAGCGGAGCAGCCGCGGTCCGAGAAAAACATTGGCCGCCGAACGGTCAAAAGTATCGCTCATGAGACGCCTCAGAAGTGAGACGACCAACCCGCGTCCACGGAGCACACCCGCTGCAACCAACACATCCGGATACATGTCCAAGACCCAGTGCACCACCGGATTTCGGTCCCGCGATGCGGTCAAGGCAAGCCAGGGTGCGAAAAACGTGTTACTTGAAACCACAGCGATGAGTCTTCGGTCTCGTTCGATAAACGAGGCCCCCACCTTCAATGGGTATGCGAGGTAGGTGCGTAGACGCACCAATAGTCGCTGACGCCAGCCTTTTGCCGAGCGATACTCTTCTTGGCTTACGGTGAAGACTTCGGTCGCCCTCCAGCCATCCGCGTTTAAGGCGCGAATCAACGCTTGCTGACACCCGTGTCCCTCGACTGAGGACCAGAATTCAATGCGCCACGTCTTCACCCTCACCGGTTCGTTGATCAACGGACGACCCAATACGGTCCGAGGGCCAGCGCGTCCATTCGCGTTCTCAGGAAGCAGCTCAGCGCCTCTTTCGGCGTGTTAACAATCGGTTCGTTTTCATTCAAAGAAGTATTTAAAATGAGTGGTATGCCTGTTCTCCGGCGAAAGCCTTCAATCAGTTCCCAATAGAGCGGGTTCGTCTGCTTGCTCACTGTTTGTAAACGCCCAGTACCGTCCACGTGCGTTACCGCGGGGATTTGTGAGCGCTTTTCCTCGCGAATTTTGAATACCTTCTCCATGTAAGGGGTCGGCTCGTTTCGTTCGAAATATTCTGCCGTATATTCCTCTAAGATACTGGGGGCAAATGGTCGGAATTTTTCTCTGAACTTGATTTTTAGGTTTACGATATCCCGGATATCGGCGCGACGGGGATCAGCCAGCAGGGAGCGGCTACCGAGCGCACGCGCGCCGAACTCCATGCGCCCTTGAAACCAGCCTAAAATTTCACCGCGGCAGAGGGTGTCGACGGCCGTCTGAATCAGTTCTTCGGGTGAAAGCCGGCGCACGGTAAGATTGGCTGCCCGGATTGCCGCTTCGCATTCAGCATCGTCTACTCCTGGTCCCCATAACGCGTGGTTCAGGTGGAAGCGCTCGCTGCGTCCGAGTACGCGGTGCCAAACATAATAAGCCGATCCAAAGGCCCCGCCATTGTCTGCGGCGCCGGGTGGTATATATACATTCTTGAAGGGAGTGCGAGCGGTGATCTTTCCGTTGGCCACTGAATTCATGGCCACGCCGCCCACCATAACCAGATTTTCTGAAGGGCACTGTCGGTGCAGGACGCCCAGAAGATGCATAATTGTGTCCTCGGTGACGACTTGCAAGGAGGCGGCAATATCTTCTTCCCGACCGGTGATCTGTGCACGGGGGAGGTTGGCCGGCCCCATTTCCGCCGCCAACCTCTCGGAGAGAAAGGGGCTCACGCTGGGCGCGCCGCCACTCCAGAGCATGCGGATTCCGGCTCGATGATGTAAAAAATAGTCAAGGTTCAGGCGAAACCCATCGTCCGTCAGCGGGATCATGCGGCGCAGTTGTTCGACAAAGCGCGGTTTTCCATAGGGGGCAAGGCCCATGACTTTATATTCGTCGCCGTAGTTATTAAAACCAAGATACATGGTTATCGCGCTATAAAATAGCCCCACTGAGTGCGGATAATATATTTTTGAGTAGACATTCCATTTGGTTGCCTCCCCGCCCGCCATCATGGTGCTGACAAAATCTCCCATTCCATCGACTGAAAGCACGGCCGCCTCGCGGAAAGGCGATACCGGCAGCCCGCTCGCGACATGCGCCTGATGATGCTCCACCGAATGAAATGTGGCACGAATCGCCGATTCCGGACATCCCAGCGCCTCCGCCATACTTTGCTTCAACGTGAGCTGCTTGCGCTGGCGCTTCACCCGGGCCAGGATGTATTCTCGCGCCTGCACGATATTTCGAAGAGCGAAGCTCGCTTTCACCCGCCAATTCGCCTTCGGGTCGAATGACACGGCAACATGGTCAATGTCGCCGGGCCCGACGCCCGCTTGAGCCAGGCACCAGCGAATCGACTCGGCGGGAAAGCCCGCCCAATGCTTTACCCGGTTGAAGCGCTCCTCTTCGACGGCGGCCACCAGTCGGCCGTCGATCAGCACCGCCGCGGATGAATCGCCGTGGAAGGCATTGATTCCAATAATTACGTTCATGGAGATATGAGGGAGGCTAGGTTCAGCCCAGACTTGGCAACGCCTTCCTGTAAACATCGAGCATCGCCGCAGCGACCTGCGGCCACCCATAACGTCGCTCCACTAACGCGCGCCCGCGACGCCCACGGAGCGCAAGTTCCGGCGGCGGCAGCAGCGTCGCCTCCGCCAGTGCCCAGCGTAAGGGTTCCGCTCCCGTTTCGATCCACCACCCGGCGTTCTCCCGTTCGATGTCGGCCCAGGGCGTCGCGCGCGTCGTAATTACGGGCAGCCCGCACGCGAGTGCCTCGGCAATAGCCATGCCGAAATTTTCGCTAAACGAGGGCAGAACGAACAAATCGGCCGAGGCAAACTCGCGCAGCTTTTCCCGACCCCACGCCGGTCCGAGCAGCACGACATTTCCCTTGAGCCCGAGTTCGCGGATCGCGCGCTCGACAACCTCGGCATACCCGCGATCACTTGGACCTACAATTCGTAAAGTCCAGCCCTTCGGGCTCACCTCGCGCCATGCGCGCAGAAGTTCAAGCAGGCCTTTTTTCGGCGCAATTCGGGACAAAAAAAGTGCCGTCCTCCCCTTGCCGGGCTGGACTCGAGCCTCCTTCAGGGCAGCCAGGGACGGCACATCGAGTCCGTTCGGCACCACCGCCACCGGCGCGCGGACGCCCGCGGACCGGACATTCTCAGCTTCTTGGTCGGAGGTGGTGACCACGCAAGCCGCTCGATTCAACATTGCCCGCTGGAAAAACAGATTTGCCACGGCCTTTTGCACTCGTCCCTGCTGCAGCGCCCAAGGTTCAAGCGCTCCGCGCGGCGAAACGAAGAGCGGCGTGCGCGTTGCCCGGGCGACCCGGTAGGCGGCCCACGCTTGGAACTGCCAGAGGCCGTGCAAGTGAATTATACCGGCCCGCGTTTCGCGGAGCCGCCGGAGCATCTGCGGAGCGTAACCGATGCGCTCCGGCCCCACCGTCGGAACGAGGACTGGACGGCAGACCTGCCAATCGGCCAGCGCGGCCTCCGCGCCGCGGGTGCGCCGAGCTATCACTTCGACCTTACTTCCGCTCATCCGCGACATTTCTTCGGCGAGGCGCCTCACACTCACCGCGGGCCCGCCGTATTCACGCGCGATGCTCGGCAGAACGTGAAGGATCGGCGGCAAAGGCTTGGCACCGGTGGAACTGTCAATTCCGCTCACCAATAGTGTCGCTCAACAATTGCTGCACGCGATCCATGTAGGTGAATCCCATCGTGCGCACCACGGCCGCACCGTTGGCGCGTAAGGTGGCCGCGTGCTTAGAATCGCCACAAATCTTTTCCACCTTTGCCAGCAGCTCGTCCGCGTCACTCACGTCGAAAAATTCGGCATCGCGACCTTCTTTGAACATCCGGCGATGCTCGGCGGTGCGCTCCGCAAGCAGCACCCCACCGCACGCCGGAATCTCCACGGAACGTTGCGTGTACTCGTCTCGATTCTCTTTGCGCAAAAAGCCCAAGGCGCAACCCGCGCCACCGATGACGCGGCACAACTCATCCCCCGCGATGAATCGGGACTGCACTGCCGGCCGCAATGGCGAGCGGCCGCGCAGCTTGTCCCATTGCTCGCCATAGATGGACACGCGACGCGAGGTCCGGCTCAGAAGGTGTTCCAGCGCCTCAGCGCGATTGCGTTCATACGAGCCGACGAACACCACGTCCGGATGCGTTTCCCCTGCCGCGGATGGCACCGGCCGATGGATGGCCGGGTGATACGAAAACGGGAAAAAACGTGCCTCAATTCCACGGGCGACGAGCTCATCGACGTTTACGCGCCGGGTAACGTAGACGCAATCATAGCTTGATAGGGCTTCGTGCTGCACTGTGCTCCAATTATAGCGGTTACTGCTGAAAAAATCATCGTGGTTGACGAGCACCACGCGCGCCTCGGTCTGCTTCGCGGTGTCAATATCATCGCGGGCGAGCCACAGCCCCTTCAGGACAATGACCAACTCTGGCGCACTCGCTGTCACCTGCGCTCGAAACCACTCACCGTGACGGCGGCGCATGCTCGGCGGCATTTCAGACGAAACACGGCGCCAGAGTCGCCAGAACGGATGCTGCGTCCACCCGGCCAATTTTTCGGTAGGATCGACTTCCACCACTTCATGCCCCGCCGTGCGCAAGGCGTCGACGTAGCACCAAGCGCCTGACCCCTTTTTCTTACATTCACCGTACAGTAAAATCCGCATGTTATTGGCTCTCTCGACGCTCTCGGAACGCAAGAGAGAAGAACCTGCCGTAGAGATAAATTAACAGAATCGTCCACATCACCAACGTGACGAAGTTGACCAGGTTCAGAACCTGCAGCGACAGGTAGAACAGGCAGGTCAGCATCCACCATCTGAAAAACATATCCAGACGAGCCCTCCAGATCAGGCGGTCAATCCACGTCATGAGCCCGAACAGCAGCGGCACGTAAACGAGCAGAAAGTACCCTTTCAAGTTCCAGACTGCTTCCGCCCATAGCCCTACTCCACTACTCGTGTCGGTATCGTCCCAGCCGAGCAACCCGAGGGAGCGCGGAAGCTCATAGTTCATCGAAGTGTTATAGGACGGCTTGCCGGGCCAGACGACACGGGGGATCATCTGCAGCAGCGTCTCCTTGTAACTTTCGCCCCAGCGCAGTTGAACGGCATTGGTAGCCAAGCCGGCTTCGAGGTAGCCGATTTCCCTCACGCCGTTCGTCCGCAGTCCCAAGAACCCCAGAGACTCCTGCATCCGCAGCCCGATTGGCATTTGCTGGCTTTCGATAAAGGTGTTGAACAGCGCCGTTGCGCCGGTCGGTGCATTTGCCTTCTTCAGCTGGAGAAACGGAAAGAGCCAAATATACCACCCCACGAGGAAGAGGCTCAGGAAAAGTGTCCAACGCAGTTGCAGCCGGACTTTCATGGCGATGCCCAGCAGGATGCTGACACCGAACACCAGCGACAGCGATCGCCAATACGACGTCAGACAGTAGGCTCCGACCACCGCGATCATGAAGAGCGCCGTCGCCCAGCTCGATGGCCGTTTGTTGTCTAGTCGCACGATGACAAGCGCGACAATTGGGAAAATGAACAGGTATATGATGTTGAAGAGCGTTCCCACACCCGAGGTGTTCAAACCAAGGTTGACCGCGATGATGCCGATCGAGCCGAGTACGAATAGAAAGTAGATTTGAATTTCCGAGAAACCACGAAGCCGCCGGACGATTGCTTGGTCGGAGATACTCCCGCGGTCCATCAACTCGAGGCCGATGACGATCAAATATCCTAGAAGAAAGAGTCCGTTCGACAGCAGGGCATGCTGAATCACTGTGGCGTGATCAATGCGTTCGGTATCGAAATACTGCGGAGAAAGGACATAGAATAGCGGGCCAACTCCCATGGAGATGAAGGTGTTGGCATGGAGCCCGCCCGCGAGGGAAATGAGACGCCCGTTTCGGAACCGCCGGACAATGATCGCTCCGCTTGCGATGATGACGCTGAGTGCCAGTGTTATGGCGAATTGCTGATTCGAATCCACGTTTGTCGTTTCGCCTTATGCTGAAGCTTGTGGTTTCAAGAGTTCATCCATGAACCCTATCCGTCCCGCTCGCAAACACGTCACGCCAGCCGGCTACTCCTATCGCATCGTCGTATTTCCCACGTACATGCGCGTATGCGGCCGTAGCCAGTCGCTGGCCGAGTGCGGGTTCGCGAATAAGTCGCGCCAAGGCGCCTGCCAGCGCGCTGGCGTTTTCGGGCGGAACGAGCAGCCCTGTGTTCTCGTCGTGAACCAGTTCGGTGTTCCCGGGGATGTTCGTAGCCACGCAGGGTAAGCCCGCGGCCATTGCCTCAATCAGCGCACCGGGAAGCCCTTCTGAACGGCTCGGAAACGCAAAAATGTGAGCCGCGGCGAGCCACGGCAGCGGATCCGCTTGCTCACCCGCAAATATTACGGAGATTCGCATCACACTCGCGGACTGCCTCAATCGCATCTCCTCATCACCGGCTCCTATGAACAGCACCGAAACTCTATGACCGTGGTACGAAAGTTGAGTCAGCGCTTCTAGTAGCGTTTGCTGATCTTTTTGGCGGCAGAGCCGGCCAAGGTTGGCGATAATAGTTCCTTCGGGCAGTTTGAGTCTGCGGCGTAACGCGGCGGAATCGGACCGCAACGCACGGACACGCGAGGCGATGGCGTCAATTGGTCGCGTGTTCGGCACCACATGAATGCGCGCGCGAGGCACGCCGAACCACTCTGCATAGTTTTCGACTTGCGAGTAGCCGCAAAGCACCACCCGGTGCGCGCGCTTCCCGACCCATTGCTTAATGCTCCGCCGCGAAATACTGTTGAACGCTTCGGCGCGGGTCGCGGGCAGCAGTTGTTCCGCAATTACGAATTTCGCCTTCCGCCACGCGAGTGCAACCTGCAGCCAGCGGTGACTGTCGCTGTGGTGGGCCCACACGAGGAACTGCGCATGCGAATACTGGCGCTGCCAGCGCAATCCAACTCGAATCGCCCACACGCCATCCAGAAGCCGGTTTCCAACGCGGCAGTGGTTCACTTGCACGGCATACCTCTGGAAGAAATCGCGCACTGCAGGTGCAACGACTTCGCCATTAATGGTGGCCACGACGCGCCCTCTCATCAAGGGTAGCACCTGGATCAGATTTCGCTCTGACCCACCCCAGCCCGGGCTATCCATGCACGCCACCACATCCCGGCCCATGCCCTGACCCAAGATGCCTTTCGTGTTGTTGTCGCAGGGCTGCTGGGCTGTTGTCGTGCAAACGTCGCTCATATTTCACCCATATGCCCAACGATTAGGCGGCTTTTGTTTACCGGCTTGACGATCACCAACGCATTTAGGACATAAATATCGAAGGTTCGGGAGGCGCGCTTCACTGTCTCCGCCCCCAGTTTTCTGATGCGCATCAGCCCCCGAAGTGGAAGGCCTTCGAGGGGGATGGAGAAAGAATCCGTTTCGCTTGGCAACATAATGTGCAGAGTGGTGAACTTCGTGCGGTTTCGTTCAGAGGCAAACCAGCCCGCTACAAGGAACCTGGATATTACGGGAAAATTGCCACGTGCCAGCCGGTAATCCATTTGGCGATATATGCGGCGCTACACTTTTCTTCTGCCGTCGCCCGGATGCGTACAATATCAAGGTGTGGTTTGCGGGGCGCGTGCCTCGACTGCCTTCTGCAGAAGAAGCTGCCATCCAAGCGTTATCTCATCCCGTTTTCTCCAGCCGTCCACCGCTAGCGCCAACCGGGCTATCGGCCAGAACGCGAGATACAGCAGATCGACAATGGGAAACCGGCCGACGGTGTAGGTAATGGCCAGATATGTGGACTGTACCCAAACGGCATACACTCCACCACGCATTTCGATCCATACCGGCATCAGTCTTGCGTCCGCCGCCATCGCCTCAAGTCCGAACCGAGTGAAGCGAAAGTAGTCATAAGGAATCTCGTGGTGCTGATAGACGAACGGGACCGTCAGAAACAGGTGTCCGCCGGGCCGCAGGACACGGGCAATTTCCGCCAGAATTCCCTTCGGATCGGGGCAATGCTCGAGGACTTCCGTGCACACCACGGAATCAAACGAGGCGTCGCCAAACGGGAGAATTCTGCCGTCGTAAATGAAATCGATGCCCGGGTTGAGGTGCGGCGATGATGCCACATCCACCCCGACGTACTCGACCGCGTGAGAGAAGACATTTCGATACGGCTTGCGTCCGCATCCCACATCAAGCACGCGGCCCACAATCTTTGCGGCTGCCTTGCGGGCTGATGTGAGCAAAGGCTGGCGGTGAATATATATCGGGACGGAATAAAGGCCGGCCCGCGGTGCGATAAACGCCTCGTCGCTTGTATAGTCGGAGCGGATCATTGTGTTTTAGGAGCGATAGCCCACCCGCTTGTTGGCCGAAAGATAGCGGGTGATTACAATCATCGCAGCCCAGATCACTGTCCACGCGATCGCCGTTGCACAACTTCCCAAGGTGAAGGACCAGACGTTGTCGAATTGATGGGTTGGCCGAAAAACTATGCCGAAAGTCACACCTATGCCGGCAAACGCCACGGCCGTGACCAAGTCTGCTGCCGCGAGAATCCCCCCCTTGAGCAAAGACCAGGAGTACACGGTCACCTGCAGTGCTGCGCAAACGACGGACGCGACGATCAGGCCTTCCAAACCGTCGCTCCTGACCAGCAGAACACCCAGCAGCAGTTTTAAACCGGCCTGCGTCCACGAAAGGCTCGCCGTGAAGCCGGCTCTGCCTTGCGCCAGCGCAAACGTGCCGAAGAGGTTTCCCCAAGTCCGCAAGAGCACCAGCGCACCCATGAGAACGGCGATCGTCTTGCCGTCCGCCAAGGCAAACTGTGGTCCCACCCAGAGTCCCACGAAATGGGGCAGCCAGATGCCAATCCCCAAACACGCCAGCGGCGCCAAGAGCAAGCTCACGATGCCGACTTTGCGCAGCAGCTCCCCGGCGGCGTCGGGATTCCGGCTGTTACGGTTGGAGAATTCGGGAAAGGCGCTAGTGGCCAAGCGCGTGCAGAAATCGAATAGCATCTGAGGGAACCTCCACCATAAGGTATAGACAGCAACGAGCTGTGCGTTGCCAAATGTGGCCAGCAGCACAACGTCACACGTCGATTCGACCGTCCAAGCGATGCCGTTGAGCGTGGACAGTCCGCCAAATCGCAACAGTTCCCGGAACACCTCTCGGCTTCGTGTCCCCGCTGGCCCTTCCAACCACGGGCAATGCCGATACGCTTGATGACGAAGAACAGCCAGAGTCCCCGCGCCAACCAGCACCGCTGCCAGCGGAAGACAGAGGATGCCAAGTCCAGCCCGCAGAAAGCCAAACGCCATCAGCGCCGTGACAACCCCGCTGCCGAGTTGTACGAAGTTGGGGAGCGTTTGATGCATGGTACCAATCAGCGCAGCGGCGTAGGGCCGGCTCGCAACCGACAGCACCTGTGCGCCCCCCACGAGCAGAATAGTCCATGCGATAAGATTCACCTCGTCTTCCGGCCGGCCGGGCCAACCCGCGAACCAGATTACAACTGCCGCCACCACCACTGCCAGCAACGCGCCTAGACTTACGCGCCAGTTGAACCGGTGCAGTTCGGCGAACACTGCGTTCGCCCCCGGAAAGTCTTTTTGGCCCAACCGCGTCGCTATCTCCCGGCTTGCAGCGAAATCCAAGCCCAACTGTAACACCGTCAAATACGAAGTGATCTGAAATACGAAAGCATAAGTCCCGAAATCGTGCGGCGAAACGGCCCTTGTTACCTCCCTCAACAACCAAAAACTAGTGAGCAGCCCGGAGAAAACCCCGAGGATACTGCTGCCATACGCCCGCAGAATGCGATTCTGCCAGAGCCGTTTCATACCGCCATCCCCGTGGAGAAATTCAAGTCGGCCCGCAGGGCGTCGCTGTAGCGCCGACCATATCCGCGCCAGGAAAGTTCTTCCGACGCCCCAGCGAAACGGTCGCGCAAGCCAGCCGGTTCAGCCCGCGCCAGGTCGAGCGACTGTTTCAACGCCGATCGCAACGCATCAACATTGTCGCTCGGCACGACAGTTACGGTATTGGGATCGGGCAAGAACTGCCGGAGATCCTCGCCTCCCGTCCGATCAGTGCACACGAGCCGTAACCCGCACGCCAACGCCTGCGCCTGAACTAGCGCCAAACCTTCCTCTCGCGAGGCCAGCGCGAAAACGTGGCCCTGCCCATAATGAGCCCGCAGCGCAGTTTGATCGACGCTGTCGGTATGCATGAACCCTTGCTCCATGGGCAGTGGACAATCATCCACGGGACCGACATGGCATAGGCGAACACCCGGCATTGCACGCCACGCACTTGTGAGCAGGTCGCAGCCTTTTCGATACGACCATCGCCCCACCATTATGATGGTCGGCGGCGTGCCGACAGGCGGCACCGGGGTCGGGGCGAACATACGAAGATCGACGCCGTAAGGATTGCAGAAGAGTTTCCCAGCGGAAACCCCTTCTTCAAGGAAACTCCGGACGACATGTGCTGCTGGAACCACGATCCGATCAGCATTTGCATAGTCAGCAAGCTCCCCGTCGGGGGGAGCTTGCCGGGGCGGTCGCGCACCCGGAATGTTTGCGAGAATCCGCATTTGTGACAGGTAGTGCCGGCTCCCTCGCTCAATCCAGAGTCGCGCTCCATATCGCCGGCATAAACGAACATTCGCCTGGGGCAGGAGTCCGGATAACGCGATAAGCCCATCACACGGCGCGAGACGTCGCTCTAAAGTGCGGGCCATGGCCCGTTGGAGTGCAGCAAACGAGAGCCGTTGGAGGATGTGACTCTTCGCCCGTTGGTTCACCCAGTAAAGGGGGTAACAAAGCGAATCGAGACCGCGCCATGCTTCTGCGGGCAATCCAAACGACGTGGCGCGTGCGCGGGGTGCGCAGGAATAGAATGCTACATCATGCCCCTGCTCATGTAGCTCGCGCGCAAGGTCCAGCAGGTGAAAACGGCCGCTGGTAACCACCGCCACACGCTTTCGATTGCTCATGTAATGTTGTTATTCACATTGGGCGAACCACCTATTTCCGTGCAAGATGGAGACCACTGCCTCGCGCACTCTTCTGGATACTTTTTTGTCCATTCACGTTAAATTGGACCTGCTTACTTTACGTGGCCCAACTTTGCAGTCAGGGCGTCGTATACCGGGGCAAACTGGTGTTCCCAGTGAAATGTCATCTCGTGCGCCCGGCGGCCGACCGTGCCCAAATCGATTCGGCGGTTTGGCAACCGCGACAATCCGCTGATTTTGCCTCTTAAATCCTCAAGTGCACGCTCCTGGCGTATGGGTTCAAAGCAAGGAACCTGTCGTGCGATGTCTTGCAACCGTGGATCGTCATTGACCAGAATGGGCAGTCCAGCCGCCATATACTGAAAGAGTCTATTGTTGGAAAGACATGAGTTCAAATCATAGGCTTGCTGATGATACCCGTCACCGGGTCGGAAGTGAATCATATGTCCAATGTCAGCTCCTCGCAGGCAAAGATTCCATATCTCGTCACTAGGCGCCTTAAATATAGTAAACCTTCGCTCTACGCCAAGTCGGGAGGCATATGATTCGAGTCTTTGCTGATAGTCCTTGGATATCTGGCCCGCCAGCACAAACACAACGTCTTTCACCTCTCTGATTGCCGACAACGTCTCCTCGATCCCTCCGTGCTCCCCGAGCGCCCCCGATCTCAGCAGAATACACATCTCTTCCCCCATGTTATGCCCAAGGCGACGCTGCAATTCAAGTCGAAGCCACGGGTTTCTCGGCCACAAGTCACCTGTGATATAGCTGGTTTTTGGACAATTGTGGCAAATTATTGGGTCTTTATCTAAGCTCGCCAATTTGCGGATGTCGCGCCCTTTGTATTTATCGCTGGCCCATATGACATCGACGCTGCGCAACCTGCGCATCCCGCGGGAGAAGATGGGCTCATTCAGCTTCCCAGAGGCTCCTGGCACTGGGATATCCAGAATGGAACAAACGGTTACTCGTGCCTTCCTTTGCACGTGAGCATTGATCAAGCCGTAGGCGTGAAGCATAACGCCAACGAGGGCGTCCGGCTGAAGGCGACGACAGAGGTAATTGAGCTTTATGGCAAACGCCGCGATCTCCGCGATCCGAGTTGCCCTTCCGCCACCTAGCGTGCGCAGCGCCTCGACCAATCGGCAATCTCCGTGAATCGGCGCGCCAGTTGCGCGCCTTTGATCACGTTGCAGAATGGTCACGTGCCAGCCTTGCTCCAACAGGTATTGCGCGGCATTTCGCGTGGGCGGGTCCTGCAACGCGGATCCAAAGCACGCGAGGAGAGCGGTGGGTTTGGCTCTGCTCATTCAGCTGCGCGGGAAGGGATGCCGATTCCGAGTGGGAATTTTTGCCATCTTCATTAGCCCCGGATTCGCTTGCTCAGTAGGTGCAACGCGCCTTGTACTCTGCGCCCCACGGGGATCGAAGGCCGCCGAAGGCCGCCCGTGCGCCACGATTGGAGGAATGACTTGCAATTAATTGCATGTGCCCAGGTCTCGACGGCCTGACAAGCGATACCCCCTTCGAAGAGTTCTTCCGAATAGGGGTGCGTCGCTAAGTAATTTTGCAGCCGCCAGCGGAGAGCGTGCATGACACGACCGCGGGGCAGGCTCCCTTTTGTCACAGCGGGAATTATTCCGGTCGCTATCTCCACCTCATCCTGCAATTCTAGCAACGCCCGACGTTTGGAGAGGAAAACATTAGCGTGAATGCGATATTTCGCGGCCGTCTCGGAGCATAGCACGAATTTGCCAAAACGGGCCAACTGCATCCAGAAGGCCCAATCCGCATAGCAGTGTAATTTCTCGGGGAAGCCACCCGCTTTTCGCCACCCGTCCATCGACGCGGCAAAGGCCGCAAATCCTACGCGGGGGCCGAGCAATTGCTCGTCCAAGTTGGCGGGATGGTCCGCAACGCGCGGGGCCATCCGCAACTTTTGGAGACCCAAAAAATCCCCGCCCATTGATACCTCGGCGTAAGGTGCCCGCACCATCACGGCGCCGGGCGTTACCGCAGCCGATTCTAGAATCCGCACATAACCGGGTAACGCAAGATCATCACCGCTGAGCAGAGCGAACCACGGGCTGCGCAACTGACTGACAGTGAAGTTCCAATTTTCCGTCATGCCGCAATGCACCGGAGGCCGAACTATCCTCACTCGCCCCCGGTAACGCTCCACGACTTCCCCCGTGCCGTCCGTGGAATGGTTTTCGGAGACCACGATTTCCGCCGGAGGTCGGTCCTGTGCGAGCAACGACTCAATCGTTTCGGCAATCGTCTCCACTTGATTGTAAACGGGGATGCCGACCGAAAGTAAGCCCGCGTTCATACCGGTTTCCTCCCGCCGCCCGAAGCAGCCGCACTCTCGAACGACGGTGGCCGGGACTCGTGCCACAATTCACGCCAAAATTCACGCTCATCCTCCGAGGACCAGCCCCCGAGTATCTCTTCTGTGTTGGCTCGGGCGCGCGGCTCTTGGAGGTCTATTTGCTGATGACAGTGCACCGGACATTCGTGGCCGGAAATCTCCTGGACATGCCGCGAAACACGGGACGCGAACTCTCCCACGGTCTCAACCCAGCCGCTCGGATTCCTCTGCGCGAGGCCTGCTGCGCCGCCATGCACCCCGACCAAAAAATCGCAGTAAGTGCGGGCCAGCAGTGCGACAGGCGCGTTGTCACGGACATAATCCGGCGTTCGCACGCTCGCGGGCTCGCCGCGGCGCCAGGAACGAAACAAGTGCTCCAGGAATCTCGGTTCGTCGTAAAGCCCGATTGGATTCGGCAGAACAAATTTGCCGAGTTTCAAGCCATGCTGGCTGGCGTAATAGCGAAAAACCTGCCACGTCAGGCCCTTCGATAACGCATAAGGCGAAAAGGCCTCCAACGGCGGCGTGCCGACGCCCTCACCGGCCTCGAAATACGTTCCCGTGGCAACGAAAACACTTACACCACGCGCCCGCGCGCGCTGCATCACCTCGTTGATGCCCCGCACGTTTTCCGCGAGCGCTCGCGCGCAATCAAAATTCGCGGCCTTGTGGTTCTTCGCGTCCGCCGCGTGGTGGCAAATGGCGTCGAACGGAGGCTCACCGTCGAGAAGTTCGAGGAATGCGGCATCACCAAACCGCGGGCCAAACACTTGGCTGACCTTGTCCGCCAGCATTCTGACCCGCTTCCCCCGGATGCCTTCATACGCCTCCGCCGGCTTCGTGTAGATGCACATCACCTCGTGCCCCACCTGCGCGAGGGCCTCGGCGAACCAGTAGCCGGTGAACGAACTCGCTCCTGTAAAAAGGACTCGCATCACCAACCTGTTTCAAACTTCGCTATACCGATAAGACGTCGAACACACGCCAGAATCAATACTTCTTCCCACGCCAAATATGCTCGAATGTTCCAATTGCTGGAACTGCACGCGCTGATCATCTCGTGAAAAAACTACTCATTCGCGGCGGAGAAGCGGTTGTTGAATGCAATACTTTACTCCGTTAAGGAATGCGCCTACGCGCCCGCGCCGCAGGCACCACAGCATCCAAATGAGCCGCTCCCGGGCGAGCATCCGTTTCATTCTCCGCGCCAAATCGCTGCCGACGGCAGAACGCCCATCAAGATGCCGGTGGAAGTTCTTGTTATATATACTCTCCCTTTCCAGCATTATATCCCAATTGCCGATGCGCACCGGATGGGCCTTTTCACGTGGAGCTATGCTTATCAATGCCTCCGACACATACGCGGCATCGGAGCGGAGCAGTAGCCGCAGCCACATGTCCACATCCGACAACCAAACGAACGAAACGTCGAAGTGGCCAGCCTCAAGGATCTTGCTTTTTCTCACCATGACGATTCCGAAAATAGGTGAATCCGGTCTGCATAACATTTCCTCAAAAAGTGCCCGACCAGGAACCAACTCCTTATATGGATGAGTGTAAGTTCTTACGACGATGCCATGTTCGTCGAGACGGTTTAGTGCGTTGAACGCCAGTGCTGCCGACGAATGCCGTTGTAATGCTCGAAGCCACTTCAAAAGCAAATTGGAGTCGTAAATATCGCCATCATGCACCAGCGCAACATATTCGGAGGACGCTCGTTCCAATGCGAGGTTCTGATTGCCGGTATATCCTACATTTTTTGAGTTCCGGAAATAGCGCACCCGGCGATCGCGCCGTTCATACTCCCGTCCAAGATTCTCGGTGTAGTCGGAGGAGCAATTATCATTAATGATAAGTTCTAGATTTGTATGCGACTGGCTTAGCAACGAATCGATGCTTCGTCTTAGCGAGGCGGCTCTATTGTATGTCAGCAAACATACGCTGACGAAAATGCCCGCTAGGTCGGAATCAGTCATGCCTAAGAGTAAAAACGGATTTGGTGGTTTTGCCGCGTCCGAAGCATCACCACGGCGAGTGAAATTCCGGCAGCCCTGGGAATTCCCGGTCGCGCGGCGAGATTACAGGATTGGCGCAGCCCCAATCAAACCCGAAGCTGTCCCAGCGGACGCCTGAATCGGCCGCCGGTACATGAACCTTGTCGGTCTGGTAAACCATGACCGTATCATCTTCCTGCGCCACAAATCCATGCCCGAGGCCGGGCGGGAGGAATAGGATCCGGCGATTTGCCGCGGTCAGTTGCGTCGAATACACGCCCCCAAAGGTGGCGGATAGCTTGCGTAGATCGATCACGACGTCGAGCACCGCGCCGCGGATGCAATAGACGAGCTTCCCGTGCCCATGGGGCGGCAATTGGAAATGCATCCCGCGAATCACATTCCGCCGCGAAGTGGAAAAAAACTCCTCCCGTGGCGCGAATGCGATGCCTAGCCCGGCGAAGGTCGGCGCGTGAAACGTCTTTACGAACTCCCCACGTTCATCGGTGAACACCTTCGGTTGGAGAAGATGGACGCCCGAAAATGGCTGCTCAAGGCTTTGCACGAAACTTAGGCTTGTCGCACAAAATCCCGGATCACCTGGAGTTCATACTCCAGCATTGTCGTCGTAAGACCCGGATACGTTCCGAGGAACAGAGCGCGCTCCATGATTTCATCGGCGCCCGGCATCGCCCCCAGCACGCGGAATGACGACGGGCGATCTTTTCTCAGCTGCACGAAGACGGGCTGCCGCAGCAGGTTTCCGCCGAAGAACATCCGGTTGCCAATTTTTTTCGATTCGAGATGCCGGGCGAGATCGGTGTGCGTGAAGCCGGCGCCAGGCTTGACGCGGAGCATGAAGCCGAACCAAGAGCACTCGGTGCGGCACCCGGTCGCATCCCACGTGAAGCCCTCCGGCGTCCAACCGGTGGCATGGGTCGGCAGCGTGAAATCGAATTTGTCGGCGAACTCCGCCAGCCCTTCCCTCAGAACTTCCCAATTGCGTTTTCGGGCCTCGATGAACGCCGGAAGCTTCTTGAGTTGCTGGCGCCCGATCGCCGCCTGCGGGTCGAGCGGCTTCAGGTTATAGCCGAGATGGCTGTATATGTATTTGTGATCGTAGCCGCGAGGCAGCTCGCCCAATTTCCAGTTGAAACGCTTGCCGCAGGTGTCGTCCTTGCCCGATGCGCACCAGCAATCACGCCCCCAGTCACGGAAGCTTGCCGCATAAGTTTTTAACGGCGGCCGTGATACGAGATTTACCGCGCCACCTTCGCCCATAGTCAAGTGATGGGGCGGATAGAACGACTGCGTGGAAATGTCGCCCCACGTTCCGGTATAGCGAGTGACATGGGTGCCGTTCGCCGGAATCCCGGGCGAATTTTCTATGATCCCGAGCGCGTTTGCCCGCGCGATCGGCATCGAATAGGTGCAGCCCAGCGCATCGCAGTTGTCCTCGATCAGCCAGAGGTCATGCCGCCGGCAAAACTCGAGGACGCTGCTCAAGTCGAAGGGATTACCTAGCGCGTGCGCCATCATCACCGCCTTTGTCTTGCCCGGACTGAAGGCCGCTTCGAGTTGCTCGACACGCGCGTTGCCCGTGGCCGGATCGTTGTCGATGAAGACCGGCACGGCTCCGACCTGCAGAATCGGCGCTACCGTTGTGGGGAAACCTGCCGCCACGGTAATAACTTCGTCCCCCGGCTGAACCCGTCGGTTCGCCGGCAGTTTGTGCGTGGTCAGCGCGGCAATGGCGATCAGGTTCGCGGACGAGCCGGAATTTACTAGCAAGGAGTGCTTCACCCCGAGAAAGCCCGCGAGCTCCCGCTCGAATGCTTCACCTTCCGGGCCGAGCGTCAGCCAGAAGTCCAGCGTGGCGCCGACGGCCGCCTCCACCTCGTCTTGATCGAAAACGCGGCCGGCATATGGCACCGTGGTCTTGCCGGGCTCGAATGGCACCGAATTCTCCGTTCCAGCGCGATTGGCGCGATGCACCAAGGCGCTATAGTCCCGGGTCAGCCGCAATATTTCTGCTTTAAGTTCTTGGGCGGTGTTGCTCATTGAGTCCAAAGAAGGCGTGCGTCGCGGGCCCGAGCGATGTAGTCACCGATTTGCCGGCGGGTCGGCTGGGCCGCGCTTCCGCAGCCGGATTCCCGATACCAAGAGACCGTCTGGCGGACGGTCTCGGCGAAGTCCCATACCGGCTGCCAGCCGAGGACATGGTGCGCTTTGTCGACTGCCAGGTTCAAGCGCGTCGCCTCGTGCAGGGCATGGGGGTCGCTCCGGTCCTCCCACTGGCCGGGCCAGTGCTTAATGACTTCCTGGACCAACTCGGCCACCGTGCGATTGGAAGAGAGCGCGGGACCGAAATTGAAGGCCGAGCATAGCTGCGTGAAGAGCGCCGACGGCGTCGCGTTTAGGCGGGTCAGCGACGATTGCGCGAGGCACGCGCCCAGCCAGAGGTAGCCGCTCAGCGGCTCGAGAACGTGCTGCCAGGGCCGCGTCGCGATTTTGTTTCGCACAGGAATCGCGTCCGTTTGCTGCAATGCTCGCACGCAGTCGGGCACGATACGGTCGCGCGCCCAGTCACCGCCGCCGATCACATTACCCGCGCGCGCGGACGCCAGTCGAACGCTGGAATCGGCGCCGGAAAAAAAGGACCGGCGATACGCGGCGATCACGAGTTCCGCCGCCCCTTTCGACGAGCTATATGGATCGTAGCCGCCCATCGCATCCTCCTCCCGATAGCTGTGCACCCACTCCCGGTTTTCGTAGCACTTGTCGGTGGTAATCGCCACGACTACGCACGGCCGCGCAACCAGCCGCACCGCTTCGAGCACGTGCACCGTTCCCATTACATTGGTCGCGAAAGTCTCGACGGGGTCGGCATACGAAAGCCGTACCAGCGACTGCGCCGCGAGATGGAAAACGAAATCGGCCTTACAACGCTCCACCGCGGACCTCACCGCCGGCAAGTCGCGCACGTCGCCCTCGACGTGGTGAATCCGCGGGGCCAGCCCGAGTTGTTCGAACAATGACGGCTGCGTCGGCGGTCGGAGTGAGTAGCCGGTCACTTCAGCCCCCAACGCTAACAGCCACTCGCACAGCCACGAGCCCTTGAATCCGGTGTGACCGGTCACGAGGACACGCTTACCCTGATAAATGCCGCCAAAGCAGATATGCGATTTAGTCACAGGATTAGGAAGGGCAAGGGTGATGGAATCTCGCTTACCACACCTTCCACGGAGCCCGGCCGGAGGCCCACAGGTCTTCGAGGTGGTTCTTCTCCCGCAATGTATCCATCGGCTGCCAGAAACCCATATGCTTGAAAACGTTTAATTGTCGGCCAGCAGCCAGCGTCTTCAGCGGCGCCTGCTCCCAAATCACCTGGTCGCCCGTGATGAGGTCAATTACCGACGGTTCGAGAACGAAGAAGCCGCCATTGATCCACGCCCCGTCTCCCGCGGGCTTTTCCTGGAAACCGATGACCTGATCTCGCTCGATATCCAGGGCGCCGTATCGCCCCGGCGGCTGCACACCCGTAACCGTCGCAGCACGTCCATGCACCCGATGAAAGGCAATGAGTTTGGAGATGTTGACGTCGCTTACTCCGTCGCCGTAGGTGAAACAAAAAGTCTCGCCGTCGAGATAATCGCGGACCCTGCCAAGACGTCCGCCGGTCTGAGTGGCGTCGCCAGTATCCACAATCGTCACACGCCAGGGCTCCGACCGGCGCTGGTGGACCTCCATCTGATTCCGCGACATGTCAAACGTCACGTCCGACATATGTAGAAAGTAGTTCGCGAAATATTCCTTGATCACGTAGCCTTTGTATCCGGCGCAGATAATGAAGTCGTTCACGCCGTGGGCCGAATAGATTTTCATCACGTGCCAAAGAATGGGTCGCCCGGCGACCTCCACCATCGGCTTTGGTTTTAGGTGTGTCTCCTCGCTGATCCTCGTACCTAGCCCACCGGCCAATATAACGACTTTCATTTTTTGCAATTCACGGTTCACTTTGAAATTAAGAATCCAAGCATGCAATCAACAAGATATTAACCACGATTCCGAGCAAGAAGGACCTCGCGCTCCGCCTACCACTGGCAGTGGTCGTCGGCTGGTCGAATTGACGCAGGTATCCGGCAGGTTGTTCGCCAAGCACGCTGAAATCGACTCGTTCCAGGGCCAATCATGGCTTCGCCCCGTCGCTTCTGGATGCAAAGCGTATGAACACTCTCAAATTGCGCGTATCAGTCTATTGCCGTTCCGGACCAAGTATTGTCTTCAGTACGGGTAAAAACATCCCCATCTGGCGACGCCAAGTCTCCAACTGCTTTACCCGGCGAAGGGAAAACCTCCGAACTTCCCTATCATTCACTTCCTGCGCGCAATCCCGGAGAGCGCGCATCCGCCCTCCTCCGGCCCCGACCAATGGCTCGACTCGATCCCGGAGCACACCGGCCACCAGCTTTCGTAATCCGAGCTCGGGTGTGAATCGTTCGCGGCGATCGCTCCCCCCTTCGACACTTTGCACCGCGCCCAAGGACTTGAGCCATTGCAAACCCTGACTGGCAGATCCTTTGCTAATCCCAAGCTTATCAATGATATCGGTAAAACCCAGAGGGTGCGATGATGCAAACAGCAGCCCGTAAATCTGCCCCACGGAACGCTGCACTCCGCATACCGCCACAACTTCAACAAAAAGATCAACGCACTCCTTTTCAAATTCAGTGAGGGGCGAGGGCGTGATTAACGCCCGACCTACGTGCAACTGATATGAAGAATCCACTTGGCTCCACGGAGCGAGCCTTTAGTCCTGAGTTCAAGCAAAAATGAACTTACCGACATATCGGCGCCTCTGGCAGCGACTAAGTGACCTAAGGTTTGGATCCGCACCCAAGAGCCTCACCTTATTAGGCGTATTGCTGTGCACGATACTCGCCATTTCGGGGGCTGCATCAGGCCAAACTATTTTTTCAAACGTACAACTAGCCGGAACGGGGAACGCCTTGACCAACGATGCGGTGCTCGCGCTGGCAGCTGGTTCCACCTTTTCGGCCGAAGTCGGGAGCGTTGTGGATTTATTCAATGCCACTCTCGCCCTGCCAGCGAACCTGGCTCTGACGAATGTTTCCTTCGCAGGGTCAAATAGCCAGATATTAGGAACCGGAACGCTGACATTCACCAGTGGCTCCCGTCTCGTCGCGGAAGCAGGTAGCGTAATCGACTTAAGTTCATCACTGGCTTCGTTTCCCTCCACAGTCGTGCTTACCTCCGGGAATCAGACCCTTACCGGGAAAACTCTTGTTGCCCCTCTGATTTCCAATATCACCGCGGAAAACGCGGCGGCTCTAACCCTCCAGGCGCCCAGCGGCGGCAGCGTCACGATCGGACGGGAAAGTTTGGGCGTTTTAGCCCTCACACCGGGAGGGGGTTCCTTGGCGCAACTCAGAACTCAGTATTCTCCGGTTGATTCTATTCTATTCGCAGCCTCGAACAATCTGAGCGAAGGAAGCGGAATCCCGGGTGGAGGAGGGACAAAGGCCTTGTCCATCCTTTTTCCGACTGCACACCGGTCGGGCGCGCCATGGGTTATCACCAGCGACACTACGAGCTTCGGTGGGCCCGCTGTCGAAAACGACACGATTTTCCTTTGGGGTTTTAACGCTTTCGCCGGTGGAAATAAAATAGTCAATACATCGGGAGTGACTGGGGCACGGAAGTTTTACTTCCAGATGGAGCACGATTACTATCAGTTGGTCGGGGACAGCAGCGGCCGTATGGATGAGTGGCATCTGAATGCTGAACGTGACAATGGACAGGGCGACCGGCTTTTTCAGGTTTCATACTTTCCGGCTAGCGGAGCCACGAGCACGGGTTGGACTGGGTCATTCCAGGTATTTCCCAGCGGATCGCTTAATACAGGAATAAATTCCCTTATCTCTCCGGACCATATCACCTCTGGCGGATACTACGCCGTACGCAATGCCGCAGATACAGCAGACGTAGCCGTGCTCCAACTTGATTCTAATAATCGGATTAGCATGGGGACAAACGGTCAGGGCATTACATTTAATTCTTCGCCGCTACGATTGGACGGGAATCTCGACAACAGCTCGGCGCGACCGGCGGCGTCTGTGACGCCCATTCCGGGCGAAATCTGGGGCCATTCCCGTCAGACGCCTGGAAATGTCGACGGGTTCCTGCGACTGAGCGCTGGCGGGGGCGGAACCTGGTTGCCTAAGACCTACATCGATATCTCCGGGTTTTCGACGGTTGCGGATATGGATCGCAACATCGTCGCCTTCGCGGATGGCGCAGAGCGGTTTAGAATTTCGAGTTCAGGGGCTAAGGTTTCGGGGTACTTGAGCATGTCTCAGCAGGCTAATCCGCCCGCCACTGTCGCGGGATATGACACCTTGTATTTCGACTCCAACAATCGGCTTTCATGGAAAACCACCGATGGGTTTGTGCGGGCTTTGGACACTAGTGCTCACACCACAAACCGGACAATGACGTGGCCGGACGCCTCAGGCAATGTTGTGCTTGATAATGCAATTCAAACGCTTTCAGCCAAGACCCTTGTCGCCCCTACCATTAGCTCGCCGAGCATCACTTCGCCGACGATTTCAGGCTCCATTACATTACAGGCGGCGTCCAATCTTATAACGACATCGACGGTCAATACGCCGGTGGCCCTTAACATAGCCCCATCGGGCACCACAAACACAGCTTCTTCAATAGTACTATATAATTCAGGAAACATATCAAATTCGACCTACGGCATGCTGCTAATGGGGGGAGGCAATGGCCGTGAGTTGCAGGTTTCCACAGGCGCCAACGGCTCAGCACCAAATGGGGACATTGTGTTTTCCGTCGGTGGTGTCGGCGAAATGGCGAGATTCAATGCGTCGGGCGCCGGCATAACCACGAACCAGCCTTTCACATCATCCAATAATCGGGCTTCCATTTCTACAATCACCGGCGCGATGACGGTTGCCGGGGGCGTGGGTATTGGAGGAGCCATTAATACAGGCTCTACAGGCACGTTCGGCGGACGCCTTCGCATCGCAAATGACGCGGGCAACATCAATGAAATCGGCTTCTATAATTCTGCGAACAGCACCCAATATGGCACGATCGGCATAGCCAGCGCCAATGGAGCACTTTCAACGAATTCACTGACGCAAGACTTCGTGGTTCGTTCGCAAGCCGGTCTCCGGCTTACAGCAGGAGGTGCCACGGACCGACTCGTTATCAATTCCTCAGATGGCGCGGTGAGGCTGACTTCAACAACCGCCAGCACCTCAGTTGCCTCGGGTGCTCTCGTTGTCGGTGGCGGCATGGGACTCGCCGGCGATCAATATATCGGCGGATCGATTCGCTTCGCAGGCGCTGCAGTGGTCTCGGCGGGAGGCATAGACCAGGACGTTACACTCACGCCAACTGGCGCTGGCACAGTTGCCACCTCTTCGGGAATCACTGCGGGAGGTCGAATCTCCACGAGTGCGACCACCACGAGTACATCCACCGCCACCGGCGCACTGGTTGTCAGCGGGGGATTTGGCCTTGCCGGAACCCAGACTATCGGAGGCGCCCTGAACTTCACCAATACAGGAGTAATTGGCGCGGGCGGCCCCATTTCCATCTCGGCCGGTGGCATCAACCAGGACATCACGCTGACGCCGAGCGGCAACGGGCGGGTCATTCTCGCCGGGCCGGCGACCTATAGCGGGACTCAGTCCTACAATGCCGCGCTGAACCTATCGGGAGGCGGCGCGATTGCCGGGTCCTCCGGCAGCCTCTCTCTTACGGCAAGCGGTACGAACCAGAATATCACCCTGACACCGAGCGGAAGCGGCAGCGTCGCCGTGGCGTCGGGATTGACGACTGCAGGCGCCGTGACGGTAAGTGCCGCGACCGCGAGTACGTCGACGGCCTCCGGGGCATTGGTCGTCAGTGGGGGCGCCGCGGTCCAGAAGAAATTTTTTGTCGGCGACGACTTTATGCTCGTGCCGACGGCGGCCTCGACTGCGACCTTGAGACTGAGCGGCACCACGGTCTCCGGCGTGCCTGGACTCTGGTTCGCTGATGGCGGTCTGCCGACAGCGGCCAACGCCGCGCTCTCTGGAACGGCCGCCACCACGATCCTCAATGCCTCCTCAGGCGGCACGGTCGCCCTCCGGCTCGGCAATAGCGACTATTTCACCCTGACGCCCAGCTCGGCAAAGCTCGAAACCGTTCCCTTAAAGGTCGTAAATGGGATTGCGTCGAGTTCCACGACCACCGGAAGCGCGACGTTTGTCGGCGGCATCGGTGTTTCGGGCCGGGTCAGCACGGGTTCGCTCGCGGTCGGGACGGGCAGCACCTCCGCTCCGGTCACCGGAATTCTGTCGGTGGTAACTTCGCTCAACTTCCCGGCAATTGCGGCCAGCGGGGGTGTGCAGGATCTCGCCGTAGCAGTCTCCGGCGCGACGCTGGGCAATGCCGTCAACATCACTGAGGCAGGTGGGGCCTTTTCGACGGCCGGACTCGTGCTGCACGGGATCGTCTCCGCCGCGAACACGGTGACGGTCCGCGCGACCAATGTCACGGGGGCGGCCATCGACCCGGGCGGGATTAGCTACCGCGTGACGGTGACGAAATTCTAGCCCAATCGTTTTCACCGCGAAGAGCGTGAAAGATGCACACCGTACCTGCCTATCTTCTCCGCGAATTTTGCCAAAGTCCCGCTGCTGGAGGCACTCGGGAGTTCCATAGCAGAAACGCCTGAATGATCGCTTGAGGCGATCTGGAATAGAACTGAACGCAATCGAATCACTTGTAAGCCATCCTAGCACGCGCAGCTGCCTGGGGTCGTGGCCTAGAATCAACTAGCCTAGTCGCAATTCTTTGTGGCAATAACGCGGGACGTCCTTCTTAAAGGTTGAGCAACGTCTGCCCCCGATTAAGGCGGGAATGCTGCCGCGGTGGCATCATGTAAATTGGGCCCAAATGCTACGCCCCGTCCTAGCCCTCAGCTGGCTTCTACTCAGCGGCTTGGTCAGCGCCATCCTGGTGGATTATACAAGACCGGGGGCTGTGCTTCCCCGGATATTTCGGACACGCGTTGGGCGTGTTGAGATGTAGCTAGCTGAGGTTGGATTCGTAGTCGAGAGGGCTCTGGTATTGGAGAACGGAGTGGCGACGGGAACGGTTATAAAACGTCTCGATGTAGTCGAAGACGCGGTAGCGAGCCTACGCGCGGGAAGGCTTCCAAGGCGGCAGCGCCCCCGCGGCCCGGCGCACCAGGCCCTGCCGCTTCAACTTGTAGAGGTTGAACATGCTAATCCCGAGCTCGTGGGTCGTCTTCTCCACCGACTCTCGGCTGCTTTGCCAGAGGCGCACGGCTTCCAGAGGAGGTTCATTCAACCAACAGGGAACGGAAAACTCAGGGTGGGCCGTCTCTTTCCGACGGATACAACTCCGCCATCATGCCCGTCCCGAAGGGAGTAGGTTTCCGAGCCCCCCATTCTTTTCCGTCCCATCCGTGTCGTTGATCTTCGGTCGGTCAGAGGGTTGGGCGGCTAGCGGCGATGGTCTATGAGACCCGTCGTCATCTCTCCAATGTGTCCAAGAAGATGGATAAGTCGCCAAGGTGGAGGCAGGTCGCGTGAGAATACTTTTATCAGCCTTGGTCGCAGAGGGGTTCGCCGAACAGACGCAAATCTTCCAAATCCAGTCGCGTATCCACCGCCTGCAAGCGCTCATCGCTATCGAATAAGAGAAGCTCCAACGAGCTCGTGCCGTTCAGCAGAGGAAACGTGAGCTGGAGAAGAACCGCAAACCCCATCAACGAACGCTATCCCAGAAAGCGGTAGCCTACAATAAAGATTAATGTTGATTGATTACTTCCAATCAAGACAGTGCCGATTTCTACTTACAGCCCCCAACTTACATCGTAGATTCTCTGGTGAATGCCAACAAGTTCATGACCGCAACACATACGACATCTTCGCCGTCAGACGGCATAAGGCCAGATAACAAGCTTCCTTCAATTGATTTATTGCGGGGTCTGGCCATCATTTCCGTAGTATTTTACCATGCAATGGGTCCTATTTATGGATTTTTTATTCCGTGGGAAGGATGGTTCCGCTCCGCTAATTCAATAGAGGGCCCCAAGGTGATTGGACTGCATATATTGTCGTTTGGCTGGGCGGGTGTTTCCCTGTTCTTTGTCCTCAGCGGATTTTGCATCCACTATTCTTTCCTCACAGCTCGAACGCACACGACTTTTTCGTTCTTCTGGAGACGTTTTTGGCGTATTTACCCAGCCTATTTGGTGGCACTTATTGCATTTACTCTTCTCGATGGATTCATTTTCGCTCCTCACTTTAACCTTAAGCAGTTTTTGAGTCATGCCTTTCTGCTGCACAATCTGGAACAGAATCATTTTTTTGGAATAAATGCTTCGTTTTGGAGCATCGCCGTTGAATTCCAATTGTATCTGCTATATCCATTTGTGTTGTTGCTAAGAGAGAAAGGAGGAATGGAATGGGTGCTAAAAATTGCATTCTCAATAGGATTTATATTTAGATTAGTTTTTTTATGGTTTTTCGAGTTACCTGATCACTTAATCACAGCTAGCTTTTGTTCGCCGTTTACAACTTGGTTTGATTGGTGCTTAGGGGCAATGGTTGCTGAGCAGTTCTTTGCAAAGCGAAACGCTTTTCGTTGTCGTGGTTTATGGGTTAGTATTTTGTCCGTATTGTTTTTGCTTAGTACATTATGGAAGCCGATGACCGTCTTTTCATTTTCTTTATTTTCTCTACTGTCTGCAGTTGCGTTGGATTATCTCCTTGAGAATCCATTGAAACCACGGCCGGTATATTTGGGGATTCAGTTCGTCGGATTAGTTAGTTATTCCCTATATTTATGGCATCAGCCTCTCATTCCATTAATGAGATATGTATTGGATAAAATTCTTTACCCGAGTATTGTTTGGCCAACTATTGGATCTATTTTAATAGGTTTAGCGTATGCTTCTTTTCGCTTGTTGGAGAAACCTGGCATTGTTTTAGGAAAAATGTTTTGGAAGAAATACTTCTAACCGTCCCACGTATGTAACGTCAGTTGCATCTGCGCACCTACTGACGTAAG
Source organism: Opitutia bacterium (assembly GCA_947472765.1). Taxonomy (GTDB): domain Bacteria; phylum Verrucomicrobiota; class Verrucomicrobiia; order Opitutales; family Opitutaceae; genus ER46. The sequence continues at coordinate 1,037 of CANJCM010000040.1, read as the reverse complement.
GCCGATTGCGGCCACAAGAACAGTGTGCGAGTTCAAAACGAAAGCGGCGAAGCGCTCATGGGCGTCGCTCAATTGGAAAAAAGATGGGGAATCGCAGTGTCATTCCAGAGCAATCCACCTATGCTACGCTCCTGGCTGGGTCCTTATTGCTTTCCGCGGGCATACGTCGAATCAGGCAGCGGAGGCAGATGGTCACTGGCTGCCGCTAGGTCATAACCCAACACCAAAAGTGCGGCGTTACCGGAAACCGAGGGCCGCTACCCCGGAGCAAGGGCGTACTTGGCCACCTTTAGACGAGGTAGAATGGAAAAAGAGGGGCAGAGCCGGTCAAGAGTGTGGGTGACGGCGGTAACCTCTTCGCGGCGGTCCCTAGCCCGTTCCAGCTAAGTTTGAGCCTGAATCCACCAACTGCTCCCGCACGTGACTTGGTCCTATTACCCGCATCTGGACGCAGGTGCTTGAGGGAAATTCGGCAGCCTGGTGAAACGTGAGCTTCAGATCCCGCGGGATCGGCAGGGCCTTTGTTGCGTCTTCACGATCGAAATCCGACAAACTGACAGGACTGTGGCAGGACCGTGCGGCTCTCCGCTATAGGCCTGGCGGAGAGAGAGGGATTCGAATCTCGAAGGACGGCTAGGAGGGCAGCGGAAGGGCCATACGGACAGAAGCAGCGGTCGGGGCGCCCGTGACTCAAAAGGGGCCCGGCGGCGAGCGCCCGCCCTACAGGGAACGAGAGCCCGCCGGGCTCACTTCCGGCGGCTCCAAATTGCCACCCCGAGGAAGGCCAATCCCGCGAGCAATGCGTACGTTGACGGCTCGGGAATCGCACCCAGCGAAAGGTAGACTGCGACGCCGAGCGTCTGATTGAATCCGGGATCCAAGGTCGGCTGGATCGCCGAGAGATCACCATTTGCATCCAGGCGGACGAGCGAATCGGCGGTCACAATCCGCCCCATGGAATCGATGCTGATGTTGGTTCCATTGCTGCCGCCGGAGATCAACGTGGTCCCATCCGCCAGCGAATAAGCGGGGCCCCG
>CANJCM010000039.1 GCA_947472765.1 Opitutia bacterium | reverse complement strand
TTGAGCATCAGGGCGTGGGCGGCCTCATCCAGGTAAAACATCACGACGATCCGGTCCTGGAGCGTCAGGAAGCACTCGTTGTGCTCGTCGAGCGCGAGGGAGGCGCGGGCCGCCGGGTCGAGGGGCAGTTCGGCGGCGACGGCAGCCAGCAGGGCGTCGGCGTGTTCGCGGAGTCTCAGCGGCATGGGAGCAGCGGGGAAGTCACACCCGCGACAAGTCCGCCCGGAGCGAGGCGTGGCAACCGCATTGGGGCCAAGCCGCGCCAGAATCACCCATTCGGGTCACGCCGAGGTCGCAGTCGGAGAGACGGAGCTCGGCTCTATGTTGCCACCGCATTCCCAACCGAAGTCCGGACTGGAGGGCGGACCGCGCACCTTCGCGCAGCCTACGGTCCGCAGGCCTGGTCCGCCGCCCCACAAAGGCCCCTTACTTCGCTCCCCGGGCGGCCTCGTCGAAGACCACGGCCCCGCTCTCGAGCTCGTAATTAGCTCCCACCACCTGCAGCGAACCGTCCGCCACCCGCGCCTGCAGAAGGGGCTTGGACGCACGCAGCATATCGACCGCCTGCCGCACGTTGGCCAGGCTGGTGGCCGCGAGCGGCTGTCCCCGGGTCGCTTCGACCGCCGGCCGGATGGACTCGAGGATCGACTGGATGTGTCCGGGCGCCTGGCCCGCCGCCGCGAAGGTGTCACGCGCCGCCGCGACTGCCCCACAGCGCTCATGCCCCAGCACGACGACCAGCCGCGACCCGAGGACCGTGACCGCGTACTCGATGCTCCCGATGATCTGGTCGTTCAGCACATTGCCCGCGACCCGCACCACGAAGAGGTCCCCCAGGCCCTGGTCGAACACGAGTTCCGGCGGCACGCGCGAGTCCGCGCAGGTCAGGATGACCGCGCTCGGCCGCTGGCCCTGGGCCATTTCGGACCGGCGCTCGCTCGCCAGGTTCGGGTGCTCCAGCCGTCCAGCCACAAATCGGGCATTGCCGGCCTTCAAACGCGTCAGGGTCTCACCCGGGGCGCCGGCGTCTGGGGCAGCCAAACAGCCACCACCGAGGGAAAGTGACAGCATCAGGCCGGCGAGGAGGAAGAAGGATCGAGGGGAAGAGAGCGTCTTCATGCGACTCAAAGTCGGACGACCGGCCACCCTGGCGCGCAAAGGAATTCGCACCCAATCGCCGAGAAATCACCCGTTCAGGGGGGGCTCCCGCCCAGCGGAAAAGCTCGCCGCCGGGGACATCCCCACTCACGATCACCCTCTCGTCGGCAATGCCCACCCGCCTTCTCGCTCTGCTGCTGCCTGCCCTCGCCTGGGGGCAGCCGGTCGCGTTGGAGCCGATGGTCATCACCGGCAATAAGCTGAGCAACCAGCAGGAGCGCCTGACCGGTCACGTCTCCGCGATCGGATCCGACCTGTCCAGCCTTGCCCCGGGCAGCAACGGCGAACTCGCCTCGGTCCTGCCGCTCTTTTCGGGCGCCTACGAGGGTTTCCGCGGCATCGGCCTGTTCAGCCTCCGCGGCCTCAACCAGGACACGCTCTTCGCCTCCTTCGGCACCGGCTCCAACGCCCTGATCGCAGTGCTCGAGGACGGCGCCCCGCTCTCCACCGCCACCCTGCGCGCCCTGCCGCCGCTACGCTGGGACCTCGCCGCCGTCGAAGTCCTGCGCGGCCCGCAGGCGGTCTCGCACGGTCCCAATTCCATCGGTGGCGCCGTGCTACTCCACCGGATCGACCCGGAGTTTTCCTCCGCGGGCCAGGCCTTCGCGGAGCACGCCTCGTTCGGCACTCTCCGGGCGGGCTTGGCCCAGAACGTGGTCCTGCACGACCGGGAACTCGCCCTGCGCCTGCAGGTGATCCGCCAGCAGGAGGATGGGCAGGAGACCAACCGCTTCGACGGCAACGACCACTTTGCCGCCACCTCGCGCGACGAGGTGCGCGCCAGCCTCCTCTGGCGCCCCGCCGGCCGCGGGAGCGACCCGGCCCGGGTCAAACTCGACCTCGTGCGGGGGCGCGCGCGGGGCAATCCCCTGAGCACCGTGATCGATGCCGGGCGCGGTGACCTTTTCCGGCGCGAAACCTCCCAGAACACGCCCGCGGAGGCCCCGGCGGAACGCGAGGCCGCCACCCTCTCCGTCGCGGCCCGCGTGGCCACCGATCTCCGCCTGAACTCGGTGTCCTCGTTCCAGCACCTCGACCTCAGCACCCTGACGGACCTCGACGGCACGAACCGCCTCGGCTGGTTCGCGCGCAGCCGGAAGGACGAACGGCGCCTGACCGAGGACCTCACGATCGCCAGCCCGGCAGGCCGCCAGAGCTGGGTCCTGGGCGCCTACGCGGAACGCAGCCGCTACCAGGTGGCGTTCGCGGGGGTCGGCCTGACGCCCCTTCCCTTCGGCAGCGCCTTCGACAGCGAGGCCGACGAGACCGTCACCCACGTCTCACTCTATGCCCGCGGCGAGGCGGAGATCCTGCCCCGCGTTTTCGTCAACGGAGGCGTCCGCTGGACCCGGGAACGCCGCACGCTGGACCTGGACGCGGTCTTCGGGGCCCGGCCCCACCGCCTCACGGCCGCCGCCACCACCGAGGCCGACCTGCAGCCGCAGGCGGCCTTGGCGTGGCGTCCCTCCCCCGGCCGTTCGTTCGGGATCCAGTTCAGCCAGGGAACGCGCGGCGGCGGCACGAGCTACGCTCCCCTCCTTGGGGTACTGCGGGACTTCGGGCCCGAGCAGGCCCGAGAGATCGAGGTGTTCGCCCGCCTGCGCGCCGTCGACTCGTTCCGGCTCTCCGCCGCGCTCTTCGATTCGCAGATCAGCGACCAGCAGGTCCCGCTCCCCGTCGCGGGCGGTTTCCCCGGACTGGACGCGCTAATCAACAACATCGCCTCGTCCCGCCGACAGGGCTTCGAGGCCGAGGCCCGGTGGCGGGCGCGCTCCGATCTCACCGTCACCGCCTCCGTGGCCTGGATGCGGACGGAGTTCCGCCACTTGACGCTCGGCGGCCGGGACCGCTCCGGCCAGGCGTTACCCAACGTGCCGCGGGCCAGCGGTTCGCTGGGCCTAGACTACCGGCCGGGCGGCGGCTGGTTCGCCTCGGCGCTTTTCGCGGGCGCCGCTTCCAGCTACAGCCAGGTCGCCAGCCCGCAGGTCACGGCTCTGGAACCCCGCCGCGTGCTCTCCGCCCGCTTCGGCCACGCGTGGAAGCGCGCCCGGCTCCACGTCTTCGGCGCCAACCTGCTCGGTTCCGACTACGCGCTGTACCGCAGCGACAACACCACCCTCGGCCTGCCCGTCAGCGGCAAGGCCGCTCCCGGCCGCACCTTTGGGCTCGGCGGAGAGGTGACGTGGTGACCGCGGTCCGCACGATGACGACCGCCGCCAACACCGCGTCTGCGCCGCCCTCCCCTTGGACCCCGTTGAGCTTCTGGCTCTTCCAGGTCTCGTTCTGGCTGCTCAGCGTCCTCTCGCTCTCGTTCATGATCACGACGTTCACGCCCGTGGACTTCGCGAACGAGATCATCGCCGGCCGTGTCGTGACCGGCTTCCTGATCACGCTCGGGCTGCATGTGCTGTACCAGCAGCCCCGGATGCAGGCCCAGACCGGCGTCCGCAAGTGGTGCTGGATCGCCCTGATCAACGCGGTCGCGATCGGCCTTTCCTCCCTGCTCTGGGTCGGGCTGGTGCGCCACGCCGGCCTCCGCGAGCTGCAGACGAACGACCTCTTCTATAACCTTTCGGTCTCCCGCTTCTTCGCGCTGCTCTCCTGGCATTCGATGTACATCGGCATCGAGGTCTGGCAGCGGACCCTCGCCCTGAAGCAGGCCGCCCTCGAGGCGAGCCTCGAGGTGCGGCAGGGGGAGCTGCGGCAGCTGCAGGCCCAGCTCAACCCCCACTTCCTGTTCAATGCGCTGAACACGATCAAGTCGGGGGCGGATGATCCTGCACTGACCCGCGAGGTGACGCAGAACCTCGCCGACTACCTGCGCTTCTCACTGCAGGACTCGCGTCCGCTCGAGCCGCTCAGCCGCGAGCTCGATTCGCTCGGGTTGTATTTCTCGATCCAACGCGCGCGCTTCGGCGACGGGCTCGACTGCCGGATGAACGTGTCGCCTGATGCGCTCAGCGTGCACGTCCCGCCGATGCTGCTGCAGCCGCTGCTTGAGAACGCGTTCAAGTTCGGTGGCGAGACGAGTGGCCGGCCGCTCCGCATCGAGGTGTCGGCGGAGGTAACGGCCGGCCGCCTGACCGCGTGCGTCGCCAACAGCGGCCGCTGGGTTCCGCGCCCCGAGGGTGCCCCCCCCGGCATCGGCCTCGCGAACCTGCGGCGCCGGCTGGATCTGCTCTTTCCCGGCGAGGCCTCCCTGGAAACCCGTACCACCGGGGATCAGGTCGAGGGCGTGATCACGGTGCCTGCGGGCCGGGGCTCCGCCTGAGACACGGAGAGGCGCGGGGCGGCGTCGGGCGAGATTCCGCCCGTGGCGGGAGATCGCGAGGCCTTCCTCGGGACCCATTCATTTCGCGATTTGCATTCAAACAGCAACCGCCGGCCTCCACCGGGCTAAATCGCGCTCATTTAGAGTCCCAACTCTTGATCCGCCAACGGTTACGCGATCGGTTGGGGCGCCGCAAACGGGCCTCTTGGTTTCCGAGCGGCGGCTCTGGACGCGGAGAAATCAGGCCAGCGGCAATCCGGGACAACGGAATCCAGACTTTAACTTCGACTTGCTTGCCGCAGGTCAGGTCCCTGCCAGGGCGTCGCGCCGGCGCGCTGGATGTGGACGCTCAGCGACGCCTGCATTCCGCGAGCGATTTACTGATGTTGGGCGATGACGTCGGTCTGTTCCTTCGGATCGTCTTTCAGGTTGTAGAGCTCGAGCGGCGAATACGGATCGTTTTGCAGCAGGCCCAACCGGTAAGGAGGTCCGTGGCGTGTCCCGGCGCCGTACTGACCTCCTGATTGCGCCGGAGACAATTATTCCCGTGGCGGAGATGCGTCGTGTAACTGTCCATCATGTCGCCGAGAAAGCCGTGGAAAAATCGAAACCGCGTTCGATGGGCGTTTTCGGGGTGGTGAGCCCGAGGTGCCATTTTCCGACGATCGCCGTGTGATAGCCGGCCGTGCGCAGCTGGTTCGCGAGCGTGGGGAGGCCGGGTGCGAGGTGGCCGAAGGAGTTGGCGGCCTGGGTTGCGATCTTCGCGCACTCTGGTCAAGCCATCGCGCGCCCCATGCCGGTTCCGGCCAGTCCATCCCCACCCCCATCAGCGATGCACCTCCTCCCCAAGTCCGTAATCGCGTTCCTTCTCCTCGCGTCCGCCGGCCTGGCCCAATTGCCTCCTTCGCCTCAGAAAATTCAGGCGGCGGTCAGGGGCGCGGAAGCGAACATGGAGAGAGCCCACCAGGAGATCTGGCGACGGTTCATCGATGAACACGGCATCCTGATTGATTTTTCGGATACGAACGGCGCGTTTGCCCGTCCGACGGCCGATGAGTTTCGGCAAAACCAGCCCAATGCGCTGGGCTGGTGGACGCCCACCGAAAATGGAGCGATGTTCAACGGGCTTTACCTGGATGGAATCTGCCAGCGCTGGCTGCATCGCCGCGAGGAAGCGGACCGCTTCAAAGCCAGAAAATTGGTCCAGGGTCTTCTGCTCCTCGCTTCCGTCGGTGACACGCCGGGCTTCATCGGGCGCGGCGTGGCGACAGATGGAAAGACCCCGCCGTCGATGGGATCGAACGACCAGACTTCTCCCTGGTTTTATGGACTCTGGCGTTACCTGAATTCCGGCCTGGCGGAACCGGAGGAGCGGCAAAAAATCATCGCCAAGATGGTGGAGGTCGCCGACGCCCTGCATTCCACGGAATGGCGCCTGCCCACCACGTCCTATGCTCCGGCTCGTTACCGCAATTCCTTCGGCATCTTCACTTGGGAAGGAGCACCGCGACTGCTGTTCATCCTTAAAGCCATGCATCACCTCACGGGCGATGCGAAGTGGGACCAGCTCTATCAGTCCGCGGCGCGCGAGAGCGGAGGCGAACCCCGGCGAACCCGTTTGCAGATCTGCGCGGACGGGATGCGATTCGACAAACCGAAGCAGTATCGCTGGACCGGGGTGACGAGCACGGTCGATGTTCGCGCCCTGTGGGAGATGGAAAAGGATCCGGCCATGCGTGCCGCCTATGAGCAGGGGCTAAACGCGAGCGCGCGCAGTGCCGCCATCGACATCGCGCGCTGGCACCAGTTGGACCACCGCGAACTGCAGCCCTACCTGCAGGACTGGCGGAAATTGAAACAGTGGTGGAAACCCCAGCACACCGAGCAGGAGGCCCTCGATGTCGCGGCGGCCCAGCTCAATGAACTGGTCCGGTTGTCGCCGCGGCGGGATCAGGAACTCGGTCTGGTGCGGGAACCCCTGTGGATGGCGTGGATCGTGGCGCTGGCTCCCGATGTGACTTTGGCTGACCGCCATCGATCCGAAATCCTGGGCGCGATTGACCACTATCAATACGAGCAGCTGTTCTACTCTCAGTTTTTCCCGGCGGAGTCCGTCTGGTTTCGCCTGCAGAACACCGGGAATCCGGCGGCATCCAAACTCCGGTAGGATTCACTTCCGGGCGGTGAAGTACGTCCGCGCGGAGTCGCGATCGCGGGCAATCTGGGCCCGGAGTTCCCCGATCCCGGCGAACTTCATTTCCGCACGCAGAAAGTGCAGCCATTCGACCGTGACGTGGTCGCCGGCCTGGAACGGACAATCTCCCAGCAAGTGCACTTCCAGCCGGGGCTCGCTCGCCTGCTCCACCGTCGGCCGCAGCCCATAATTTGCCACCGCCGGCAGCGGTCGCGGATGCGTCCCATTGAAAACCTCGACGGCATAAACGCCCAGCCGCGGCCGGAACTCCGGCGCCCACGGCACGTTCAAGGTCGGAAATCCGATCGTGCGTCCCAGCTGCTTGCCCGGCGTCACCACGCCGTCGGCGAAGTACGGTTGGCCGAGCAGCGCGTTGACCGACTCGATCGCGCCGGCCTCGAGTTCGCGCCGGACCCGCGTGCTGCTGACGGGTTCTCCGCCCAGCGACACTCGATCGGCGCTCCAAACAGTGACGCCACGCTCGCTGCCGCAGCGCTTCAGCAGGGCCACATCGCCCGCGCGGCCTCGGCCGAAGCGAAAATTTTCCCCCACGTAGATTGCAGCGAGCGAGGGCAAACGCGCCTGCAACCAGGGCAGAAACTCGTTCGCCTCCAGGCCCGCCAGTTCCCTCGTGAAGGGCTGGGTAATCACCAGCTCCACCCCGAATCCGAGCAGGACCTTCGTCTTGACAGCAGCGCTGTGCAGCAGCCGCGTGGGTGCGTCAGGCCGGAAGAGCGTACTCGGATGCGGCCAGAAGGTCAGCACGCCGCTGTGGCCGCCGTCTTTTCGCGCCGCCGCCACCGCCGCGCCAATCACCGCGCGATGTCCAAGATGCACGCCATCGAATATCCCGATCGCCAGATGCAGCGGGCGCGCCGGCAAGGCGATCTGTTCGAGCGAATCAAACTGGGCCGGGAACTTCATCGGGGAACCGGTATCCGGCTGGCCGTGACGCTCCCATCCTCACAGCGCCAGGCTCGGCACGGCCTCGCGGGGCGCGATCAGTCGGCGCTCAATGTCGGGCAGGGTCATCGCCATGATCTGATCAAGCGTGAGTGCCTGCGCGATGTTGAATTTGTCCGTGGCCGTCCGGCGCAAGGCGGCCAGATGAGCGCCGCAACCCAGTTTCTGCCCGAGGTCGTGCGCGAGTGTCCGCACATACGTCCCCTTCGTGCAGCGCAGCCGGAAATCGAAACGGGGCAGGCCGAACTTCGTCACTTCCCAGCTCGAGACGCGAATGAAGCGCGGCTCGCGCACGACTTCCTCACCCTTGCGGGCGCTCTTGTAGAGGGGAACGCCGCCTATCTTGATCGCGGAATACATCGGCGGCATCTGGTACTGATCGCCGAGGAAGCCCTTGATGGCGGCGTTCAGATCAGCCTCCGTCAGCGGCGGCACCGGACGCGTCTCCATCATTTCTCCTTCGGCATCCTGGGTGTCCGTCACCTTCCCGAGTTCGATCGTGCCCTCGTACTCCTTGTCGAGGCTGATGAGGTACTGAGAAACGCGCGTGGCCTTGCCGACGAGGATGATGAGCAGGCCGGTGGCCATCGGATCGAGCGTGCCGGCGTGGCCGATGCGCTTCGTCTTCAGTTTGCCCCGGAGCCGGGCCACCACGTCGTGCGACGTGTGATCCGTCGGCTTGTCGACGAGGAGGATGCCTTCGAGTTCTTTGGGCGGTCCCAGCATGATTACGATTTGCGCCCGGCATCGACCACCCGGAGTCGCTCGGCCAGGACGGCCAGCAACCGGGCGGTGAAATTCTCGGTGCCGGTCTTGAGATTCAGGCCGGCGGCGCATGCATGTCCGCCGCCATTGAACTGGGCCGCGGCGAGATCGACGCGGAACGCGGGATCCTTGGCCCGGAGGCTGGCTTTCACGGAACCGTCGGCGCGCTCCTCGATCAGTGCCCCGATTTCGACGCCATCGATGCTCCGCGCGTAATCCACCAGGCCTTCCGTGTCCTCGATATTGGAGCCCGTCTGCTCAAAAATGCCCGCCGGCAACGTGCCGTAGCAAACGCGCCCACCCGCTTCGAGGCGGAGTGACGCGAGGTAGTGCTGGAGCAGGCGGAGTTTCCCTTCGGTCTCGCGCTCGTAGAGTTCAAATCCGACGTCGGCCGGCCGGGCACCGCGCGCGACCAGTTCGCCGGCCAGCAGGAAACAGCGCCGCGAGGTCGACTGGAAGCGAAACTGCCCGGTGTCGGTGATAATGCCCGTGAAGAGCGCCTGCGCACACGCTGCGTCCACCGTGAGACCGTTGTCGAAAAACATCCCCGCGAGAATCTCACAGGTCGCGGCAGACTGGCTGTCGATCAGGTTGAGCGCCGCATAGCCCACATTGGAAAGGTGGTGATCCACCATCGCCACCGGCGCCGGATACTTGGACTTCAGGCGTTCCCCGCCCCGCGCATGGTCGGCACAGTCCACAAAGATGGCCGCGCGATCGTCGGGATGCGTGAGCACCTCGTCGGTCCGAAAGAATTTCATGCCCGGCACCAGGAATTGCAGCCGCCGCGGGACGACGTCGGCATTCACGCAAATGACATCGAGGCCGAGCGTCGCCAGCACCCGCGCCAGCGCCACCTGCGAACCGATGCAATCGCCGTCGGGCCGGGCGTGTCCCACGACAGCAATCTTCCGGCCCTGCAGCGACTCGAGCAGGCGGCCAAACTGGGCCGAGAGTTCCGGGTAGAATTTTTCCATGGCGAATCGGCGGGTCGCAGGTCAGTCCCGCTCGGGCTTGGGATCACGAACTGGATCCGGCGTCGGATCCACTGGCTCCGCCGGCTCGGCGGCCGGCGTGCCGATTTGGTCGAGCACCTGGAGGATCCGCGCGCCGCGAATCGCGGTGTGATCGAGCCGGAATTCGAATTTCGGCAGGTATTTCAGCACGATGCGCCGGCCGAGTTCCATGCGCATTTCGGCGGCATGCGAACGCAGCCAGCGCAGTTTAAGCTCCGCCTCTTCCTCGGATCCAACCACGGCGACAAAGACCCGCGCATCGCGCAGGTCTGGCGACACCCGCACTTCGGAAATCGTGATGGCCACGGACTCGCTCTGATAGCGCTTCCGGAGGATGTCGCTGATCTCGCGTTGGATCAGCTCATTGACGCGAACCGTGCGGTTGGACATCGGGAAGTTCGATTGGTGATTCTCCGTCCTGGGCTCCGCCGCCGGGCCGACGCCGGGCGGCGAGGGAGGCGGTGGAGACCATCCGCGGGTGAGCGCGGAAGGCGAATCAAAGGCCGGAAATTACAAGGCGGCCCGAACCTTCTGCACCTCGTAGCATTCGATGATGTCCCCGGCCTGGTAGCCGTTGAAATCGTCGAGCTTGATGCCGCACTCGAGTCCCGCGCGGACCTCGTTGGCGTCGTCCTTGAAGCGCTTGAGCGTGCCGATTTTGCCCTCGTGCACGATCTCGCGACCGCGGCGGAGGCGCGCGGAGGCGTTGCGGTTGATCTTGCCCTCGGTGACGAGGCAACCCGCCACAAAGCCCTTCGCCAGGGGAAACACCTGCCGGACCTCGGCGGCACCCGTCTTGGTTTCCTTGAGATCGGGATCGAGCAGATCCGCCATCATCTCGCGGACCTTGTCGCCCATTTCGTAGATGATTTCGTAGGTCTCGACGCGCACGCCGTGGTGCTTCGCGAGCGGCACAACGCCGTTCTCCAGCTTGGTGTGGAAGCCGATGATGACCGAGCCGGCCGCACCCGCCATGAGCACGTCGTTCTTCGTCACAAGGCCAACCTCGATCGAAACGATCTCGAGCGAGACTTTGGCGCTCTTGATGCCCTCGAGGATGTTGCGCACGGCCTCGGCGGAACCGAAGACGTCGGTCTTGATGATCAACTTCAGCACCTTGGCCTGCGTGGCCGCGATGTTGGCGAAGAGGCGTTCGACCGAGACTTCCTTCGGAGTGGAGGCGGCAGTCGTCGCCACCTGCTTGATGCGAAACTCCTCCTGCTCCGCGATCTTCTCGGCTTCACGGACATTCTTCACGGCCTTGAAGGTCGCGCCGCTATCCGGCGTCCCCGACCAGCCGATGACGCGCACGGGCGTACCGGGAGTCGCCTCCTTCACGTTTTCGCCGCGGTCGTCGTACATCGCCCGAACCCGCGCGAAATGCGGTCCGCACACGATGGCATCGCCGACCCGGAGGGTGCCGCGCTGCACGATCACGGTCGCGAGCGGGCCGCGGCCGAAGTCGATTTCAGATTCGATGACCGTGCCGCTGGCCTCCGCCTTCGGATTGGCCGTGAGCTCGAGCACGTCGGTCTGCAGGAGAATCATCTCCAGCAGCTCGGTGATGCCCGTGCCTTTGATGGCGGAAACCGGCACCGTGATCGTTTCACCACCCCAGTCTTCGGGGGCGATGTTGCGCTGCTGCATCTGGTTCTTCACCTGATCCAGGTTCGCACCCTTCACGTCCATCTTGTTCACCGCCACGATGAGGGCGAAGCGCTCGGGCTGCTGTTCCTTGACCGCGAGGGCGATCTTCAGCGCCTCGTCCGTCTGCGGCATGAAGCCGTCGTCGGCCGCCACCACGAGGATGGCCACGTCCGTGACGCTGGCGCCGCGGGTGCGCATCTTCGTGAACGCCGCGTGACCGGGCGTATCCAGGAAGGTGATCTTACGGTTGTTGAATTCGATTTGGTACGCGCCGATATGCTGCGTGATGCCGCCCGCCTCGCCGGCGGCGACGTTGGCCTTGCGGATGGCGTCGAGCAGCGAGGTTTTGCCATGGTCGACGTGACCAAGAATGCAGACGACCGGAGGGCGCGGCTGCAGAAACTTCGACTCATCCTCGACCGGCTTCTTTTCCTTCTTCTCCTTCGCGGCCGCCTGCTGGGCGGGATCGCCACGATGCTTGATCTCGAGAAGGAATCCGTACTTTTCCGCGACCTTTTGCGCGATCGCTTCCTCGATCGTGGAATTCATCGCCGCAAAGCCAACCAGCTGGTTCAGCTCGGAGATCAACTTGAACGGCTTGAGCCCAAGCGCGATCGCGAAATCCCGCACCACGATTGGCGGCTTCAGGTGCAGGACCTTGACGTCGCCCTGCATCGTAATGACGGGGGCGACCGGCGCGGTCGCGGTCGCGCCCGGAAGTGGCGGCGGCTTCGGCGCCATCGTCGAGGCGGGTGGCCGCGGCAAGGCCGGCGGTGCTGACGGCGCCTTGGCCGCCGGCAGAACCGGCGCAACGGGAGCCGGCGCGGAGATGGGAGCGGGTGCCGGGGCCGGCGCGGGGCGCGAAACGACTGGAACCGTGGCCGGAACCGCCACCGGGGGCGGGACGCGTACCGGCGGCGGCGCGAGCGGCGCGGGCGTGACGGCGGGGCGCACCGTCGGAGCTGCGACCGGAATCCGGGCGACCGGCGGCGGTGCCGACACGTGGCGCGGCGCGACCGGAAGAGGAGCGGGAGTTTTCGGAGCCGGAACCGGGGCCGGCGCGGCAACCGGGACAGGTGCGGGAGCCGGGGCCGGAGTTGCCGCAGCCTTGATTGCCGCGGCCTTCGCGGCGGCGGCCGCTTCCTTCTCCCGATCGATATCCTGCTTCGACTTCACGAACGCGCCGACCGGCACGCTCACCTTCGTCAGGGAACCGGGAGTCTCGGCCGCAACGGTGTCGGTCGGTTCCTGGGCAACGGGGGCGGCCGGCGCCGGGGCCGCGGGGACCTCGGCGGATTTATTCCTGGCGGCAAACTCATCCCGCAACGCCGAGGCGTTGATGTTGTCCACCGTGCTCGAGACCGATTTCACATCCGCGGCGATGATTTTGCGCTCTTTGAGGAGCGCCATCATCTCCTTGTTGTCCAAGCCGAGTTCTTCGGCGAGTTTGTGGATGCGAATGCTCATGCAGTGGGAATCAGAGTAGAAACGGACGGTTACTGGGCGGACCGGGCAGTCACGCGGGAAATGATATCGGCGGCCTCCTCGGCCGTGAAACCCGCGCCTTCGAGATCACCCGCCTCGACGCCTTCAAAGAGCTCAAGCGAAACGAAGCCCGATTTGACCAGCCGCAGCGCGGTGGCCTCGGGAATGCCGAGGGTGGTAACGAGCTTGCGCTTCGCATCGCCCTCGGGATCGGCGCCGACCGCCTTGAATTCCTCGATGTCCAGACGCCAGCCGATGAGCCGGGAGGTCAGACGGGCATTCTGGCCCTTGCGGCCGATGGCGATCGCGAGGTCGTCCGTTGCCACCTTCAGCAGGATGCGATGCGTCTTCTCGTCGAGGACGATTTCGCGCGGCATCGCCGGCTTGAGCGCCTCGATGATCATTTCGCGCGGATCGGCGTAATACTTGATGATGTCGATTTTCTCGCCGCCGAGTTCGCGGACGATCGTCTTCACGCGGGCGCCCCGCGCGCCGACGCAAGCGCCGACCGGATCGACCTTCGGATCGCTGCTCGTGACGGCGATCTTCGTGCGGTAGCCCGGCTCGCGGGCAAAAGCCTCGATCTTCACGGTGCCGTCCGCGACCTCGGTGACTTCGAGTTCGAACAGGCGGCGGACAAACTTCGGGCTGGCGCGGCTCAGGATGATCTCCGGTCCACGCGGCGTGCTCTGAATTTCCATCAGGATGCAACGGATGCGTTCGCCCGGCTGGTATTCCTCGCCCGGAACCTGTTCCTTGCCCGGCATGACCGCCTCGGCCTTGCCGAGATCGACGTACAAGTCGTTGCGTTCGCGACGGCGAACCGTTCCGGTGACGATGTTGCCGACCTGATCCTTGAAATCGTCGTAGATCCGGTCCTTTTCGAACTGGCGCAGACGCTGCATGACCGCCTGACGGGCGGTCTGGGCGGCAATGCGGCCCAAAGTTGACGGATCAACTTCCTTCTCAACCATTTCGCCCAAGACGGCACCCGGCCGAACAGCCTGGGCCTTCTCGATGTGAATCTCGGTCTTCGGATTGCTGACCGAATCCACGACCTTCAACACCGCCCACGCGTGCAACTGCCCGTTCTTCGGGTTGATATCGATCTTCAGCTCCTGACCGGAGTTGATGCCTTTTTGCGCGGCGGTCTTCAGCGCATTCGCAATCGTGGAGATCATGTCGCCACGGGGAATGCCCTTCTCCTTCTCCATGTATTCCAGGACGGATAGAATTTCGCTGCTCATAAGGGAGGATTAATGGGAAAAAAAAAGCGGGCCGCAGGGCCCACTTTCTTGAAAGTGAGTGTAATAGAGTCGGGCAACGTAGCCTTTCGGCCAAAATATTGTCAAGCTCCCCGCCCTGCCGGACAGCTCTCATTTTGCCTCTGAAGCCGCTCACCCGCGGCAAATTCCCAACGGTCGACTCCGCTTCACCGCGCCCGCGCATCACGGTCCAGCAACCAGCCGAGCAGACCCTGCGCCGCTCCATGGCAGGCGGGCTGCCGCTGGCCGTCGAAAATGCCAAGTTGGCGCAAACCGGACCCGAGATAGGACGGCAAATCGCCGCAGAACCAGTGGTACCAGAGCCCTTCGAGCCCTCGGCCGGACTCGACCGCCAGCAAGGGCAGGAGTCCGTCGCAGAGCAAGGTATTGAAGCGAGAGCCACTCAGAACCTCGGTCCCAAGCGTCTTCGCGAGTGCCGCCCGGATTTCCGCCAGCCGATGACTCCGCCGGCTCGCGCGGGTTTCGGACTCGATCAACAGTGTCGGGGCCTTCGGCGCCCACGTTAGCAGACGGTCAGGCCAGTTCGGCTGGCAACGCACCCACTCCGCGTACTGCTGCAGTCTAATCAGGGGATGGTTCGCCGGCCGGACGCCATGGAGTTTCCAGCCGCTGCGCTCGGCAGCGTAGGCATCTTTCGCGATCGCTATCGCCTCGCCTTCCCGCCAGCGGTTCAGCGGCCACTGACCGGCGAGTCGCAGCATCGGGGCGCGGTTGAAGCGGTAACCCAGAATCTCCAAGGCGGCATGGTGACAGGCTGGCGTCCAGCCGAGCTTCGCGAGTCGCACTCCGGCGAAACGGACCCGCTGCTTCCAGCGACCCGCCGCGTGCGCCCGTAATTGTTTTCGGAGCTCCTCCGGCGGCAGCGCGCCCAATTCATCGGGCAGGCGGGAGGCCGCGTGGTTCGCCAGGACCTCGACCGCCTCCTCCGCGGCGAATTCCTCGAGCGCATGATGCAACAGGGGCAGGAGCGTCAGCACGGGAATCTCGCCGGCCGCGCCGAGCGTCGGACGCTTTCCTTCATCCGGGAAGAGCACGACGTGGAGCATCACGCCGTCGTACGCCGGATCGCGCGCATGACCATGCGCCGCCCAATCGCCAGCCCGGAGGTGAACCTCAACATCTCCGTTGCGAACCTCGCCGTCGGCGAAGCGCAGGCGCGCCCCGCGAAAGTCCGGACCGCCCAGCAGATTCCAGCGGCCGGGATGCAGGATCTGCAGGCGGCGGCCGTCCTCGAGCACGGCCGCCGAACGATCAAAGTCACCCCGCAACCAGATTTTCTGCAGGAGGCGCTCGTGAAACGAGAACGCACCGTACAAGCCTTGCAGCTCTGCGACTCGGGGAGACGACGAAGACGGATCGGACACGCGCATGGTCCCTGAGCGAAACCGCCGCCCCCTGCGCCGCGAGGCGGGAACTCCCCTGAAACTGGGGCGATGGGCGCGACCTTGTCCTGCGCAGGGACAGAACGGAGGGGGTGAGATTCGAACTCACGGTGAACTTACGCCCACGCCAGTTTTCAAGACTGGAGCCATAAACCACTCGGCCACCCCTCCAAAGAGGAACCGGGAAATCCTTCCGTCGATTCCCCGGCGGACGCAAGCCGCCAGCGGAATTCGATTTCGGCGCGAGATGGCTCTTGGCGGCGGCGCAGATTCGCCTTCACTCGCCCTGCGCCGCCGTCGGCGCACCCCTACCCCATGTCTCTTCCGTCTCCCTCCGGCCCGAGTCTGGGCAGTCGTTTCCGCTGGTTCATCGGCACGCTGCTCTTCCTCGGCACGACGATCAATTACATCGACCGGCAGATTCTCGCGCTGCTGAAGCCGATGCTCGACGAAACGCTGCACTGGACGAACGAACAATACGGCCAGGTGAACTCCGCGTTCCAGGCTTCCTACGCGATCAGCTACATTTTCTTCGGCTGGTTCATCGATCGCGTCGGCGTGAAGCTGGGCTACAGCATCTCGATCATCGCGTGGAGCCTCGCGGCCCTCGCACACGGCTTCGTGGGTTCGATCAGCGGTTTCTTCTTTGCCCGCATCGCGCTGGGCGTTGGCGAAGGCGGAAATTTCCCCGCCTGCGTGAAGGCCGTCATGCATTGGTATCCGCCGAAGGAACGCGCCCTCGGGGCGAGCTACTTCAACGCCGGACCCAATGTGGCCGCCGTGATTGCCCCGGCGCTGGTCCCGCTCATCGCCTACACGTGGGGCTGGCAGGCGGCCTTCGTCGCCGCGGGCGTGGCGGGCTTCCTCTGGCTGGTGCTGTTCCTGCCCTTCTACAAGAACGAGCCATCCCAAAGCCGTTTCGTTTCACCCTCGGAACGCGAGTGGATCGCGGGCGATCAGTCGGCGGCCATGAGCACGGGCGTGGTGAGTTGGAAGCGACTCTTCGGGATGCGGCAGGCATGGGCCATCTTCATCGCCAAATTTCTCACCGATCCGATTTTCTGGTTCTTCCTCACCTGGCTGCCGGACTTCTTCAAGAAGACCCGCGGCCTGGATCTCAAGGGCAGCTGGCTGCACCTCGTCACCACCTACGCGATCGCCACGGTGCTGAGCGTCGTCGGCGGCTGGTTCAGCGGTCACCTGATTCAACGCGGCTGGAGCCCCACTCGCGCCCGCAAGACGGCGATGTTTGTCTTTGCCCTGGCCGTCATTCCCGTCGCGTTCGCGACGCGGGCCCCGGAGTGGGTCGCCGTTTTCCTCGTCGGCCTCGCCGCCGCCGCGCACCAGGCGTGGTCCGCCACCCTCTACGCCACCGGCACGGACATGTTCCCCAAGCGCACCATCGCCGCGATCGCCGGCATCGGTGGCGGCATTGGCTCGCTCGGCGGAATCATCTTCCCGATTTTCGCCGGCCGGATGCTCGACCACTACAAGCTGCTGCCGGGCGGTGAAACCGCGGGCTACACCGTGCTCTTCACGATCTGCGGCAGCGCCTACGTCGTCGCGTTCCTAATCAATCACGCCCTCGCCCCGAAGTACGTGCCGGTGGAAATGTGACCCGGCGGCCGCCACCGGCGCCACCCTCCGGTGCGCCGCTCACTCGTTAAACTCGTCGCGCTTCTTCGCGGCTTCATCCGCGGCCTTCAACACCGCGGCCGCCTGCGGATCGATTGCCGCCTCGCGCTCGCGCAGCCGGCGATCCCGGGCCCGCAAGTCCTCCTCGCGCTGCTCCAGCTCGATTTCCTTTTCCTGCTGCGCCTGCACCTTTTCGAAGAGCTTCGTTTCGGACTGATCCAGGAACTGCTCGCGCTCCCGCAACGCCTGTTTCGCTTCCAGGACCGAGGCTTCCTGCCGTTCGAGCTCAGCCCGGAGCTGCTCGAGCGCGGCCTTTTCCTCCGGTGAAATCGCCGCCTGCGCCGGCACGGGCCGGCGGGTCGCCGCGATCAATTTTTCGCGCGCCATGAGGAGCGCCTCCATCTCCGCCAGATCGCGTTCGTGATCGGCCAGCCGGGCCTCGTTCTCGGCAATCACCCGCTCCCGCTCCGCCAGTGTCAGCTCGAGCTGGCGCAGCGTCCGCTCGAGTTCAGCCACTTTGGCGGATTCGGCTCCCGCCGCGCTCGCAAACGGCGCCCGGGTGGCCGAGACAATCGCCTTGATCGACTCGCGGGCGGCGGCGGAGACCTCGGAGACCTCGAACGGGGAACGCGTCACGGCCGGCCGGCGCCGCAGCGACAGCGTGGGCGCGACACTTGCCTTCGAAACGGGAAATTTGATCGGGCCAGGATCCGCCATGCCGCCACTACCTCAGGAAAAGGGGCGCGCGGGCGAGCGTTTTCACGTCCGCCGGACGATCGGCCCGCTTACTTCCGGCTGAACCAGCCGAAGAATCCGGACTTCTTCTTTTCGGGCGCCGCGGCCGGCACGGGCTTGCCCGCCACCCGCAAATGCGGGCGCAGGAGTTCCGCCGCCCGCTGCTCGAGCTTCGGATCCCCGAGCGCGACGAAACGCCGCTCCAGCGAACCGCCGGCCGCCAGTTCCTTTTCGATCGCCGCGAGATCATCGCGGAACCAGGTCGTCGCCAGCTCGACCCGCGCGACCGCATCGGGAGCCCGCACCGCTTGTGCAACGGCCTCGACGAGGTGCAGCCCCTTCTGGCCGCGACGGTAAGGCAGAACTTCCGCGAGCGTCGCCTCGTCCACGTGCGAAAGCGCGTTGAGCAGTTTCTTGAACTCCCCACCGACGATCACGTTCTGCGACATGCCCTGGGCCGCGACGGCGAACTCGGCGAGCGTGGAGAGCTTCTCGAGCTTGCAGAACTCGAGCGTACCCGGCTCGAGCGCGGTCAACGAAATGGGAAAATTCTCCGCGATACCGAGCTTGGCCAGGTTCTTCAGCAGCGGATTGTCGCGCTCCGAGGCGGCCTGCGTTTGCTCGACCATGTCGCCAAACGGGCTGTCAAACGCGAGGGTCTCCTTCAGCAGCGCCACGAGCTGATCGATGCGCTCGGGCGACTGGCCCTTGAGCTGGAGCAGCTCGACGACCTCATCAAACGTGAGATCGATGTACTTCGCCGGCGTCTCGTCCTTCCCCTTGATCGGCCAGTCCGGGCCATCGAGGTTCTGCGCGAGACTGCTGAGCGAGGTGTCGACCATGATCGAGCTGGCAAACGCGGTGCGGACCTCGTTCCAGTCTTTGGCGGTGGATTTCATGCGGGGAGCCGGAGGGAAATTTCAGCGACGGCGCGCCATCACGCGGAAACCTGCTGGACGATCTCACCGGCCAGCCGGCGATAATCGTTGATCACGTTGTCGCCGCCCGGGCCGGCGTCGGCCGCCTCGGCGCTGACGAGCGCAACCGGCAGCCCCAGCGCCACGGCGCGACGGACGACCATGGCGTCGCGAATCTGCGTGTCGAAAATCTTTGCGGTCGGGGCGGCGCGCTTCGCGGTCCGAAACTGATTCAGCCGAAGCTGCATCCGCATCTTGGGGACCTCGATGTCCACGCCCGCCTTGATCGAGTTGAAGATGATGCCCTGCACCTGGGCCGCCGGGCTCATGGTCGCCTTGCGGAAGCTCGCGGACAACTGGTGAAACTTCTGCAGCTTCTCCACCAGGAGCGTGAAACCGATCAGGCTGAGCGCATCCGGATTCGCCGGCACATAGATCTCGCTCGAGGAAAAAATGCCGCACTGCGACGCGCGCAGGATGTTCGGCGGGCAATCGAAGAGGATGAAGTCGTAATTCGCCTCCACCGCCGCGAGCTGCTCGTAGAACACGAGGTAGGGCGGACGCTTCGGGTCGCCGTTGTATTCGTTCTCGAGGTCAACGAGGTTGAAGGTCGTCGGCACGAGATCGAGACCCGGCAGGAGCTTCTCGCCGTTCTTTCCCTCGACGACGTCCTTGATGATCATGTCCTTCACCTGCGCGGTGCCGGGCTCGAAGATCGAGAAGATCGCCCCGGCGCCGGTGGCGTTGATCTTGTTCCAGCGATCGAGCTTCAGCAGCCAGATGCTCGCGTTCGACTGCGTGTCGAAATCGAAGAGCAGGACGCGCTTGCCCAGTTTCGCGAGGGCCGCGGCGGTGTTGACGATCAGGGATGTCTTTCCCACGCCGCCCTTGTAGTTGATGAAGCTGATTTTGCGCGCCATGCGTGATGCCGTTGACAAGCCGGAAGGGCCGTCGGTCAAGATGCGAGTGCGTCCGGCAGGGGGCCAGACAAAAGCGGGCGCATCTCGGTTTACCAAAATTTTCCCACGTGAATAAGTCCGTCGTCCGCGCCGCCATCCTCGATCAACTCAGGGCGGAACTCGCCCTCCAGGTCGGGGCCGCGACGATGGCCCGCGACGAGGCGACGAGCGAGGAAAGCCGGGCCGAGAACAAGTGGGACACCCACAGCCAGGAAGCGGCCTATCTCGCGGAGGGTCAGGCCAAGCTCGCCGGGGAAATCGGCCACAGCATCGAACTCTACTCCAACCTGGCCTTGCCGGCGTTTGGTCCGGCGGACGCCATCGCCGTGGGCGCGGTCGTCACGCTGGAGTCGGCGAACCAGACTACGTTCTATTTCATCGGACCGCGGGCCGGCGGACTCGAGCTCACGGTGGAAGGCAGGCGCGTGCTCGTGTTGACTCCATCATCCCCGCTGGGCGGCCAGTTGCTCGGCCGGCGCGTGGGCGACAGCGTTCGCGCGGTCGGTCGCGGTGCGGTCAAGGCGCAGCGGATTGCCGCGATCGAGTAGGACACCACCGCGCCCGCGACGGCAGTTGCCTCGACGCCGCGGATACCTTTCCTCCGCCCCATGCGTTTTCTGCTGCTGTTGTCGTTTCTCGTGTCCACGGCCCTCGCCGCCGTGCCCGCGGAGCTGGACGCTGCCCTCAAGCAATTTCGGGCGGAGCCACCGCCGGGCTGGTCGTACACGCTCACGAGCGTGGGCGAAGGCCAGTCGATGGTGGAGCACTGCGACGCGGCCAGGCCGGAGTTCGATCGCTGGACGCTCGTGCAGAAGAACGGCAAGCCGCCGACCGCCGACGAGGCCCGTGACTATCGGGAACTGCGCACCCGGCGCTCCCGTGGCGGCACCGCCCCGAAACTGGTTGAGCAACTTGACCTCGCGACCCTGGAAACGCTCGGCACCGACGGCGACCGCTCCACCTTCCGCTGCCGGCTCAAGCCGGGGGACGGCGGCGACAACGTGGCGGCATCACTGCGGGCGACGCTGGTCGTGCACCGGCCCAGCCATGCCATCGAGTCGATCGAGTTGGCGAGCACCGGCGAATTCAGCCCGTCCATGGTCGTCAAGGTCGCTGAAATGAACACCCGGATGACGTATCACCGGCCCGAGGACAACCGCCCTGCCCTCCCCCGCGAAGTTCTGACCCGCGTCCGCGGTCGCGCCTTTTTCTTCAAGTCGCTCGACGCGGAAATGACCGTCACCTTCTCGGACTACGTCTGGGCCGGGAAGAAGTAGGCCCGTGGTAGTTCGTGCCGGCGAACGTGAGCGAGTGCGCCTGAGTGGGCGGTGACCGGATCGGGAACGCAGAGGTCGCTGAGGTTAAGGGAGGACGCAGAGCGGCAGGAAGAATTCAGTCCAACACGGGACCGGATGAGAGGATCGGCATGGCGCCAGGGGCCGGTCGTTTCCTCGCTTCATGGCTTCAGGCTCCATTTGAAGAGTCCATCGAGAAGGCAGACGCCGTGCACGCCCGGGTTGCCCGCCCCGACTCGGCCGCGAAAGTCGTTGTTCGCTAGCTTGAGAATCCCAGCGCCTTCGCGACGGCCGGGTAGACGATCCGCCCGTCCTCCGTGTTCACGCCGCGGGCGAGACCGGGAAGCTCGGCAATCGCGGCCTCGATGCCCCGGCGCACGATCAAGGCGACGTAGGGTTCGGTGGCCTGCGTGAGGCCCAAGGTCGAAGTGCGGCCCACGAGCGCGGGCATGTTCGGCACCGCGTAATGGATCACCCCGTGCTTCTCGTAGACAGGGTCGCGATGCGATGTCGGACGGATGCTCTCGATACAGCCGCCCTGATCGATCGCGATGTCGACGATCACGCTGCCGGGACGCATCCGGGAAACCATTTCCCTGGTCACCACGGTCGGGGCGCGCGCCGCCGGAATGAGCACCGCGCCAATCAGCAAGTCGGCATCCGCCACCTCGTGCTCGAGGTTCGCCGGGTTGGACATCAGCGTCACGATTCGCCCGCGGTATTCCATGTCGAGCGCCTCGAGCTTGCGCATGTCGAGGTCGAGCACCGTGACCCGCGCGCCCATCCCGGCGGCCATCTGCACGGCGTGCGCACCGGAATTTCCCGCGCCGACCACGACGACATGGCCCGGCATCGTGCCGGGGATGCCACCGAGCAGCACGCCCGAGCCGCCGTGCTGTGACTGAAGAAAATATGCCCCGATCTGAATCGAGAGCCGGCCCGCGATTTGCGACATCGGCTTCAAGAGCGGAAACGAACCATCGGTCGCCTCGACCGTCTCGTATGCAATGCCCAGCACCTTCTTCTCCAGCAGCACCCGCGCGAGTTCCGGGCCCGCGGCGAGGTGGAGGTAGGTGAAAATGGCCTGACCGGTCCGAATCCGTCCATACTCCGCGGGCAACGGTTCCTTCACCTTCAGGATCAGGTCGGCCGCGCGCCAGACCCGGGCGGCGTCGGCGACGAGCGTGGCGCCGGCGGCGCGATACTCCGCATCCGTGAAGCCGGCGGTGAGGCCGGCAGATTTTTCCAGGAGAACCTTCGCCCCGAGCGCCACGCACCGGCGGCACAGACTGGGCGTCATCGACACCCGGGTTTCACCGATTTTGATCTCCTTGGGGACGCCAATGATCATGTCATGAAGCAATTCGTCCGCCGCGGAGACGCAACGCCGGATGCACGCTTTCCGATCGCGTTCGCGGCTCGCGCGGTGACCCGTCGGGTGTAACCTCTCCCGCCCATGTCGAAGCTCGTCCACGTAATCGTCGCCTGCGCGGAGAACCGGGTGATCGGCCGCGACGGCAAAGTCCCGTGGCGGATTCCAGAGGATATGGCGTTCTTCCACGCCCAAACCTCGGAGCAGATCTGTATCATGGGGCGCATCTGCTTCGACACCTGGCCCGGGGCCCGACGCGACAGCCGAAGGTCGATTGTCGTGACGAGCCATCCGCTGCCGTCGTCCCCGGACCGCAGTTCCGCTCCCGGTACAGGAGATTTTCCGCGCGCCGCAACCTCCCTGGCTGGCGCACTCGAGGTCGCGGAATCCACGCCCGGCGAGGTCTACATCTGCGGTGGCCAAAGAATCTATGAGGAGACGCTCGCGCTGAACCGTCCGCTGCGCCTCCACCTGACGCTGATTCACGCCGACGTCCCCGGTGATCGCACGTTTCCCGAATGGCGCGGGCAGCCCTGGCGTGAGCGGTCCCGCCGCGAGGGCGCGGACGCGAACTTTCGCTATACGTTTTTCGAACTGGAGCGTTAGAGCGGGTTAAGAAATGCCGTAGCCATTCGGGGGTGGACGAGCCTCGCCCCTACACGCCTTTCGTAGGGGCGTGCCTCGCGCGCGCCCACGACCTCGGGTCGGCTACACTTCAGCTTAAACGGCACTAGTCGGGCCGGGAATGGAGGGCCGACGGAGGTTTGGCCGGTGGGGAGGACACCGGCCCTCCATGGAACGGATTACTTCGCCGCTGGCTTCCAGCCCGGTCCGCGTACGAAGCGTCCCGGCTTGGCGCCGGTGTGTTCGCCGTCCCGCAAGACCGCGACTCCATTCACGAAGACATGGCGCATGCCGGTGGCGTACTGATGCGGCTGATCATAGGTCGCGTGATCCTGAATTCTCTCCGGATCGAACACGACCACGTCCGCCACCCAGCCCGATCGCAGTGCACCCCGCTCACGTAAATTCAGATTCTGCGCGGGAAACAACGACAGTCTCCGCACCGCCTCCGCCAGCGAAAGCGCCTTTTCGTCGCGGACATATTTTCCCAAAACCCGGGCAAAGGTACCGTAGGCCCGCGGGTGGGGATTTGATCGCAGGAACAAGCCCTCCGGCGCCTGCGACGATTCATCGGAATCGAACGCCATCCAAGGCAGCGCGATCTGTCGGCGGACGTTCTCCTCGCTCATCAGGAAGTAAACCGCGCCGACCACCGATCCGTCCTCGACCACGAGGTCCATCGCGGTTTCCACCGGCGACGTCCCGCGAAGCTTTGCGACTTCGGCGAGCGTTTTGCCCGCTAGCGGCTTGAGCGCAGGGTTCTTGAAAACGGCGAGGAGGATTTTGTCCGGCGAGCCCGCCGCGAGATAGTAATTCTCCCACTCGCTCGACGGCGTGAGGATCTCACGCGCCACCCGGGCACGGACCGCGGGATCGCGCAGCCGCGCGGCCCAGGCCTGATAGCCGCCGGCGCGAACCCACGGCGGCATCATCGCGTCGAGGCCCGACGCGGCGGCGGTGTAGGTGTACATGTCGGCGACCACCGCGAGGCCCGACGCCCGCGCGGCCTCAATCCGCTGAATCACGGTCTCGAGTTTCGACCAGTTCGATTGTCCGGCCGCCTTCAAATGATAAATCCCCGCGGGCACGCCGGCCTCGCGGGCGATCGTGATAACTTCGTCGACCGCCTCGACGAGTTGGTTTCCCTCGCTGCGAATGTGCGACTGATAGCGACCGCCATAAGGGGCCACCGCCTTCGCCAGGGCGATCAGTTCGCTCGTCTGCGCATAAAATCCCGGCTCGTAAATCAGCGCGCTGCTCACGCCGACCGCGCCTTCCTCCATGGCCTGACCAACCAGTGCCTGCATCCGTGCCAGCTCCGCCGGCGTCGGCTCGCGCTTGTCATGGCCGAGTTCATGCATCCGCACGGTCGTGGCGCCCACGAACGAAGTAAAATTGCACGACACGCCGCGGCGTTCGAGATGCTCGAGGTACTGACCCAGGGTCGTCCACTCGTACGAGAACTTGATGTCGCCCTGCAGCGCCTTCGCCTCGGTCTTCATCGCCTCGGTCAACGGTCCCATCGAACTCCCCTCGCCCAGCACCTCGAGCGTGACGCCCTGCCGGAGATCGCTCTGCGAGCGTCCGTCGTGAAGCAGCGCGACATTGTTGCTGAGCATATTCACGAAGCCCGGCGCCACCGCGAGGCCTCGAACCTCGACCTCAACTTTGCCGCGTCCGGTCCCAAGATTTCCGACGGCGGCGATGCGATCGCCCTTGAGGGCCACATCACCAACGAACGGCGCCCCACCACTGCCGTCATAAATCGTGCCGTGCCGCAGCACGACGTCGAACTCCGGCTCGGCTGCCCAAACTCGCCCACCGAAAGCCACCGCCAGAGACAATGCCGCCGCGAAAATTTTCATCGTGATCGAGTCCCTCGAGCGCAGATCCCCAAATCCGACTTCCCGCCCGCAGGGCAACCTAGGCTTTGCGGGCCGCCGCGGCGCGCAAAGCCTCGTGCGCCTTGCCGGTCTCGACGTACTTGGCGGCATTGAGTGAGAGCGCCGCCTGCTCGGCGTCCGTCAATTGACGGACGACCTTGGCCGGTGCGCCGAGGATCATGGAACCGGGCGGCGCGACAAACCGCTGCGTCACGAGGGCATTCGCCCCGACGAGACAGCGGTCGCCGATCTTCGCGCCGTCGAGAATCGTCGCGCCCATGCCAATGAGGCAGTCATTGCCGATCTCGCAGGCGTGAATGATCGCGGAATGGCCGATCGTGGTCCGGTCGCCAATCTTCACCCCGTAGTCATCGGCGAGGTGGATGACCGAGCCGTCCTGGATGTTAGTCTCCTCGCCGATCACGATCGAGTTGATGTCCCCGCGAATCACGCAGGCGTACCAGACGCTGCTGCGGGCTCCGAGCGTCACGTCGCCGACGACGGTAGCCGTCGGGGCGACGAACACGGCGCGGGCGGTATCGGGGGTGCGGCCGAGATAGCGGGCGAGGCGCTCCTGAATGGTCATGGCAACTTGGTTCTCGCCCGGTCCCACGGCGTTCGCAAGCTCGGCCACCGACTCGCCCCATGGAAAACGTGACTCATGTCGCCCGCGGTCTGCTCGGCATCGTCGTGCTGATTGGCATCACCGTCCTTTTCAGCAGCAACCGCCGCGCGATCAACTGGCGGGTGGTGCTCGTCGGCATGGTGCTCCAGTTCCTCTTCGCCGGCATCGTCATTTACTTCAGACCGGCGCGAGCCGTGGTCGAATGGGTCGGCGCGATTTTCGTCAATCTGCTCGGCTTCACCAACGAGGGCGTGAAGTTCCTCTTCGGCTCGCTCGCGGATCAGGAAAAGCACGGCGTGGTCTTCGCCATCGGCATCCTGCCCTCGATCATCTTTTTCTCCGCCTTCAGCTCCGCGCTCTACTACCTCGGGATTCTCCAGAAGATCGTCTATCTGTTCGCCTGGGTGATGGCACGCACGATGAAATTGTCCGGGCCGGAAAGCCTCAGCGCTTCCGCCAACATTTTTCTCGGCCAGACCGAGGCGCCCCTGCTGATCAAACCGTACCTGCCGGGCATGACGCGGTCCGAACTCCTCTGCATCATGACCGGCGGCATGGCGACGATCGCGGGCGCGGTGATGATTGCCTACATCAGTTTCCTCGGCGGCGCGGACCCGCAGCAGCAGATCCTTTTCGCCACCCACCTGATCACCGCCTCGGTGATTTCCGCTCCCGCCGCGCTGCTCGTTTCCAAGATCATGCTCCCGCAGACCGAAAGCGTGGAGCGCGACCTCGTGATCGCGAAGGACAAGATTGGCTCCAACCTGCTCGACGCGATCTGCGTCGGCACCACCGACGGCCTCAAGCTCGCGGTGAACGTCGGTGCGATGTTGATCGTGTTTACGGCCTTGGTGGCGCTTGTGAACGCTGTCTTCGGCTGGGTCGGCAGTCCCCACGCCCTCGCCTTCGACGGGAAGGAATTCCTCTCCTATCCGGGGCTGAACGCCACGATCGAGCGCGTCACCGGCGGCACGTTCAAGACCTTCTCCCTCGAATTTGTCCTCGGCGTGATTTACGCGCCGATTGCCTGGCTGATTGGCATCGATAGCCGGGACATCCTGCTTTCTGGTTCGCTGCTCGGCACGCGCACCGTGCTCAACGAATTCGTGGCCTACCTCCAGATGAGCCAGGTGAAAGCCGCCGGCACGTTCGCCGATCCCCGGACCGTGATCATCATGACCTACGCCCTGTGCGGTTTCGCGAACTTCGTGTCGATTGGCATCCAGGTCGGCGGCATCGGAGCCATCGCCCCGAATCAGCGCGAGACGCTCGCGCGCCTCGGCGTGAAGGCGATGATCGGCGGCAGCATCGCCTGCTTCCTCACCGCCTGCGTGGCAGGAATGCTGGTGTAGGGATTTTGGATTTTGGATTCTCGATTTTGGATTCGGGAACCAGGCAGGCGCCTGCAGGGCGTTTTCTGATCCGACGGTAGCGCCGCGTCTCTGACCGGCGAAATCCATCCCGCTCCACGCCGGACCTCCGCCGGTCGGAGACCGACGCAACTCCGGCAGCGCATCGCCTGCCTCAGGCCGACCGCGAAGCGCGAACAGTGCTCCCAGAGCTCAGACGCGCCGTCGTCGGCAAATCCAAAATCGAGAATCCAAAATCCAAAATCCGACTACTTCTGCCGCCAATCGCCGCTCGGATCCTGGACCCAGACCCCGCGCTTGCTGCGCATGATGATCTGCTGCGCGCGCTGGCGGCCGACAGTGTTGGAATCGACGCCGGTCTGCGCCGCGAGCGCGGAATAAACCGTGCGGCGGTCGGTGTTCTCGTCGGCGATAACCTTGTCGTCCGTCGGTGAAACCGCCCCGCGCGCCTCGAGGAAGCCCCGGTTGTTTTCGCCAGCGACTTTGCGGTCCTTGAGGGCGTCAATGGTCGGCTGGCGCTCTTCCATCCGCGCCTTGATCGCGTTGAGGTCGGCGGCGCGGCCGGCGATCGGAGCCAGCAGGAGCGCGGTGAGAAGGAGGAGGGAACGCAGGAGCGTACGGGTGTTCATGTTCACGAGCGGGGCGCGTTGATGGTGGAAGATTTTTGGTCGAGATCACCGAAGAAGTCCTCGAGCGCGCGATCCACCTTCACGTTGACGTCAACGGTCACGTGGATCGGCTTCACTTCGATTGGCTCGGTGCGGACACTGAGACATCCCCCCAGGCTGGAAAGCAGGGGCAGGAACAGAAGGAAGCGGCGGGACTTCATGTGGACGGGGAACGTGGCGGCTTGGACGCGGGCTGACAACGAATGTTTCGGAACCGAACGGATGCACCCTCGCCGGGCGCATCCGTTCGGTCTGGTCCTCTGACGGAGGCGGGCGGGCAAATATTCGTTTTCTTCGGCGCGAGGTCATCGCCCCCCGCCAAAGCGCAGCCGTGAATTCGTCCCGAACTTCACCAGCGACTCGAGGGAGCCCCGGACGTTGATCGTCAGGTCGATGGGAGCACGCAGCTTGGGATCGACCGGTCCGCCGGTGAGGTGAATCGACGCCGTGCGTCCCTCAGCGTCCCCTTCCGGCGTGAAGGCGACCTCGAGCAGGCTGGCCTGGAGCGGAATCTCGCCCGTCTCGATCTTGCCCAGGCCGGGATAATACTTGAGCACCGTCGCCGGCAGGCTGCTGGAAAGGAGCCCGGGCGTGGACGCGAGCCGGAGTTCGGCCGGTTCGCCCCGCTGGAGCGAGAGCCGGCCGGCGCCGATCTGGATCCCGGAGCTGTCGCGTCGCACGGTAAAGCTTCCATCCAGCCGGCCCTCCGCGGCTGCGAGCACGGGCGGAAGAAACGGAAGCAACTGCGCCACATCCAAGCCGACCACCCGCGCCAGGACCGACGCCTCCATTTTTTCCAGCGAGAATCCGAAGGCCGCCAGTTTCACCTCGCCGCCCCAGATCCGACCGGACGCCTCCGCCACGCTCACTTGTTCACCGTCGACGGAAAATTTCATCTGCCCCGGGCCGAGCGTGATCGTGTCGACGTGACCACCCTGCCAGCGCAAGGACTGATCGGCCGAAGTGCGCCGGGCCGCCAAATCCTCGAAAGCCAGTTCCGCCGCGATGCCTTCAAGCACCAGCCGACGCTGGGGATCTTCCAACCGCCCCGCTTCCAGACTGAGCCGGGCCCGGCCCGCCAGCCCCTCACGGCCCCAAGTTCCCTCGCCTTGGGCCGTCACGATGCCCTGCGCCAGCACTTGAGACCAGTCGGAGCCAAGGCGAGCCGCGGCCGCCTGATTCCACGCGGCCAAATCGATCCGCGAGGAAATGAGCCGCCAGTGAACCTGGCCCGCATCATCGACCCTGACTTGGGCGCGGACCGCCGTGCCCGGTCCCTCGATCGTCACCTCCGCTTCGCGCCCGCTGGCACCGGACCGGGAGAGCCCGACCTTCCAATGCAGGTCCGGGGCGCCGGGAATTTTCAGGGCCGTGAAGACACCACTGAGTTCGCCCTCGAGCAGCGGGAGCCGGCTTGCGGCGGCCGCCACCGGGGCACCGGGCGCGGCGAGAAATGCGCCGAGCGCGAACACGCTCCGCTGCCCGGCCTGCCGCCAGGCGCGGACGCGTTCACCAGCGAACACCGCGGCGCGACCGATCATACCGCTTAGATTCCCCGCGGAGCGCGCGGAGGCGAGCCCACTCCGTGCTCACTTCACGGGGACGGGGCTCAATTTCCAGATTTGCTGCGCGTACTCCCGAATGGTCCGATCGCTCGAAAACTTCCCCATCCGCGCCGTGTTGAGCAGGGCCATCTTCGCCCATTGCATCTGATCACGGTAGGCGCGGTCGACGGCGATCTGGGCATCGCTGTAGGCGCGGAAATCCGCGAGCAGCAGATAGGGATCGCCGCCGCTCATCAGGCTGCTGTGGAGCAGGCCGAACGCGCCGTGCTCGCCCGGGGTGAAGTAATCGCTGCCGATCCAGTCGATGACGGCACGGAGTTCATCGTCGCGGTTGTAGTAGTCCCACGGATTGTAGCCGCCGCTGACGAGGGCCTCCACCTCCTCCACCGTGAGGCCGAAGATGAAGATGTTGTCGTCGCCGACCTCCTCCTTGATTTCGACATTGGCGCCATCGAGCGTGCCGATCGTGAGCGAGCCGTTGAGCGCGAGCTTCATGTTGCCCGTGCCGGAGGCTTCCTTGCCGGCGGTCGAGATTTGCTCCGAGAGATCCGAGGCCGGGATGATCCGCTCCGCGAGCGAGACGCGGTAATTCGGCAGAAAGGCCACCTTGAGTTTCCCGTTCAACCGGGTGTCGGCGTTGATCCGGGCACCGATGACATTGATCGCGCGGATGATGTTCTTCGCGAGGTCGTAGCCCGGCGCGGCCTTGGCCGCGAAGACGAACACCCGCGGAACCACATCGTGATCCGGATGCTGGAGGAGCCGGCGATAAAGGGCGAGGATGTGCAGCAGGTTCAAGTGCTGCCGCTTGTACTCATGCAGCCGCTTGATCTGGACGTCGAACAGGGCGTCGGGCGAAACCTCGATGCCGCACTCGGTCCGGATGACCTCAGCCAGCTCGACCTTGTTGGCCCGCTTGATCGCCATGAATTCCTTGAGGCTCGCCGGGTCGGTGGCGTAGCGCTCGAGCTGGCGGAGCTGATCGAGATCACGGACCCAGCCATCGCCGATTCGCTTCGTGATGAAGGCCGCGAGCCGCGGATTGCTCTTCAGCAGCCAGCGCCGCGGCGTGATGCCGTTGGTCTTGTTCTGGAATTTGTCGGGATACAGCGCATCGAACTCCGGGAAGAGCTCCTTCTTCAGCAACGCCGTGTGCAGTGCCGCCACACCGTTCACCGCATGGCTGCCGACGACCGCGAGATTGCCCATCCGCACGCGCTTGCCGCCGTTCTCCTCGATCAGCGAGCAAATGCGCTTCTTTTCGTTGTCGCCGGGCCAGCGCGCTTCAACGGCCTGCAGCAGGCGCGCGTTGAGATCGTAGATGATCTGGAGATGCCGCGGGAGCACGCGTTCGAACAGCGGCACGCCCCACTTCTCGAGCGCTTCGGGCAACAGGGTGTGATTCGTATACGCGAAGGTGCGGTTCGCGATTCCCCAAGCCGTTTCCCAGCCCATGTCGTGCTCGTCGAGCAGGATGCGCATCAGCTCCACGATCGCGATCGCCGGGTGCGTGTCGTTCAACTGCACGGCGACCTTGTCGGAGAAATTATCCCAGCCGTTGCCGGGCATACGGAAGTGCCGCCGCAGGATGTCACGGAGCGAGCACGCGACGAAGAAGTACTGCTGCACGAGCCGCAGTTCCTTGCCATTCTCGGTCTTGTCGTTCGGGTAAAGCACCTTCGAGATGGTCTCGCCGATCACCTTTTCGCGGACCGCCTCGACGTAGCCGCCACTGTTGAAGGCGGTGAGATCGAAGTCCTCGGTCGCCTTGGATGACCACAGGCGCAGGAGGTTGACCGTATTCGTGCCGTAGCCCGCGATCGGGATGTCATGCGGGACGCCGAGGATCGTTTTCACGTCCACCCACCGCGGCCGGTAATTACCGCGATCGTCGAACACGTTCTCGACCCGGCCATAGACCCGCACCTGCTGGGCGTACTCCGGCCGGACTACTTCCCACGGATCGCCCGAGGTCGTCCAGTTGTCAGGATGCTCGACCTGGCGGCCGCTGACGAACGCCTGCTTGAAGAGGCCGAACTCGTAGTAGATTCCGTAGCCGAGCGCCGGGTAGTCGAGCGTGGCGAGCGAATCGAGGAAGCACGCCGCCAGCCGGCCGAGGCCGCCATTGCCCAAACCCATGTCGACTTCCGCGTCGCGCACCGTCTCGAAATTCTGGCCCAGGGAGACGAGCGCCGCCTGCGCGGTGTCAAAGAGGCCGGTCGAGAGCAGGTTGTTCCCGAACAGCCGGCCCATGAGGTACTCGAGCGAGAAGTAATAAACCCGGCGGACGTTCTGCGAGTTATGCACCACCTGGGTCGCAATCATCCGCTCGTGGATCGTGTCGCGCACCGCCAGCGCAGTCGCCACCCACCAGTCGCGCGGCGTGGCCGAGCCGGTGTGGCGCGCCAAGGTCGAGACCAGATGCCGTTGAATCAGCGAACGCATCACCTCGACCGGCCGGTCGTGCGAGACGTTCGGGTTGTGAATGAGGCCCATGGACTGGAACGGCGCCGTGCTGGCGGCCTCGGACGTGACACTGGGAACGCGATTGGAGTCAGCGGACGGCATAAGGAGAGCCGCAGGGTGAAGAACGAATCGTGCCAGTGCGAGCGAAGGATTGGTTTTCCCCGGCAAAATCCCCGGACGGCGACCGGTTTCAGGTCTGAAACCGTCGCGCCAGCTCCCCGTGATTCAGCTCGATATAGGTGGGCCGGCCGGCGGGGCTGGTCAGCGGGGTTCGGGTGGCAAAAAGCTGAGCCACGATCCCGCGCAGTTCCGGCTCGCCCACGTTTTCCGGCAGCCGCACCGCCTTCGCCGCTGCCAGCCGGGCGAGTGCGTCATGGGCGAGCTCAGCGTTGCCATCCGGGATCGATCCGTCGCGGAACGCTCCCACCAAATCCCGGAGGAAGGGTTCTGCATCCGCCAGCTCCAGCCATTCGGGCACCGCTTCAACGCGGAAAAAATTGCGGCCGAACTCCGCCACCTCGAAACCATGCGCGATGAGAAACTCCCGCCGATCCAGCAGCATCGCGGCCGCGATGGTGTCCACCTCGAGCGGGACAGGCAGCAGGAGCCGCTGACTCGGCACCGCCCCGGCGCGGAATTGTTCGCGCATCCGCTCATACCAAATTCGCTCATGCGTCGCGCGACGATCGAGCAGCACGAGCCCGGAACGCGTCTCGAAGATCGCGAAATTCCCATGCGCCAGTCCAATGAACCGCCAGGCGGGCTGGCCTGTCGGGGCCTTTGCTCCGATCGATTCCGCCGACGGTGAGGCCGGATTTATCGGGGCGGGATTGAAACCCGGAGACGGCGCCGCCTGCAGCCGGGACAGATCCGCGCGGTGCAGGGCGGCCGGCACTCCGGCCGGCCACCCCGGCGCGGCGGCGTTTGGCGGCCGGACTCCGAACGCGCGCGGGCCGGATTCCACCGGCGAGGCTGCAGCCGGGGGAAGCGCCGGGGCCGCGACACTCTCCTCCGGCGGCCGGCCCAGTTCGCGCAGGCGTTGCAGCACCGATCGAATGACGAAACTCCGCACCTGCGGCTCGCTGCGGAACCGGACTTCGCGCTTGGCCGGGTGAACGTTGACGTCGACCGCGGCGGGATCGCATTCGAAGAACACGAACGCGAGCGGGTACCGGCCCTTCGGCAACGACTCGTGATAGCTCTCGATCAACGCGTAGTTGAGCGTGCGGCTGTCGACGGGCCGCGCATTGACGAACACGATCATCTCATGGCGGGTCGCGCGTCCGGTGCCCGGCTGCCCAATCAATCCCCGCAGTTTCAGGCCTGGCTCGCTGCTCTCGATCGGCACGAGTGACTCGGCAACTTGCCGCCCGAAGATTTCCGCAATCCGATCGCCAAGCGTCGCACACTCCGGCGAACGGAAGATGACGCGGCCGTCCTCAATCAACGTGAAGGCCGTGCCCGGACACGCCAGGGCGTAAAGCCGGACACAGTGGACGATGTGGGCCGCCTCGGTCTGATCCGTCTTGAGGAACTTCCGCCGCGCCGGCACCGAGTTGAACAAGTGCGAAACCTCGATCCGCGTCCCCACGGGCCGGCCGCAGTCGCGGACGTGGACGAATTTGCCGCCGTTGACGAGAATCTCGGTGCCGACGTCGATGCCGGACTCGCGCGTCTGCAGTTCGAACCGCGAGACGCTCGCGATCGACGGCAGCGCCTCCCCGCGAAATCCGTAGCTCGCGAGCCGGTCGAGATCGGCGGCCTCCACGATCTTGCTCGTGGCATGGCGCTCCAGGGCCAGGAGCGCATCGTCGCGCGACATCCCGGCCCCGTTGTCCTCGACGCGCATCAACGCCCGC
This sequence comes from Opitutia bacterium, assembly GCA_947472765.1. Lineage (GTDB taxonomy): Bacteria > Verrucomicrobiota > Verrucomicrobiia > Opitutales > Opitutaceae > ER46. The sequence continues at coordinate 7,672 of CANJCM010000039.1, read as the reverse complement.
CCGCCGTGGCGAAACTCGACCTCGATCCGCGTGGCCCCGGCATCGAGGGCATTCTCCACCAGCTCCTTCACCACCGCCGCCGGACGCTCAATCACCTCGCCGGCGGCGATCTGGTTGGCGACCCGGTCGGTCAGGATGCGGACTTTGGCCATCGGAGAGCCAAGCAATCACGGAAGTCCGGGGCAACGGAAGCGCGGAATTCCGGATTGGCACCCCAATCCTCCCGCTGCTCACGCAGCGGGCCACGACTGAAACGTGGCCCTGCCCGTGAGGGCAGGGATTCGACACTCACGGTCAGCCTAATAGACGAACCTCAATAGTCCGCGCCTTCGTGGACCACCGGCACGAATGGTCCGCCGCTTCCGATTTCGCTGGCCGGCCTACTTATGCTCGGGGTTATCGCGGGGCGTGTCCGCACTGGACTTGTTCTCCATCGGCCAGTCCACGAGGTTCGCGAGGTAGCTGGCGGCGCGAAAGGGACGCAGGATCGCGTTGCCGATCACGAGCGGATGCGGCGAGGCCTTCGTGTCCTCGGGCAGGCGGGCCATCAGCGCCGACAGGATGCACGCGCTGACAATGGCGCAAACGAAGAAGATCTCGAACACCTCGACGTCGATCATGGGTTCACCGGCTGGTGAGGTGCTCTTGAGAAACGTTCCCAACAGGATCGGCGAGAGCCCGCCGAGGCAGGCGGTCGCGGCGCCATGCAGAGCCACGAAAAGCGCGCGATCTTCCGCCGGCACGATCTTCGGCAGGAAGTTCAAGTTGGCCACCGCCCAGCAGACCGCCGCGAGTCCGACCCCGGCATAGATGAAAAGCAGCATGGGCGTCCCACCGAAGCCGAAGCGCAAAAAAATCAGCCAGGCGATCGCCACGATCACGACGAGCACGAGCGAGAGCAGGAAAAACGGCCGCGCGCCCGTGTGGTCGATACGCCGCGCAATCAGCCAGGCGCCGAGCACCACGCCGCCATAGCGCAGCACCTCGAAAAACATGATCTCTGCCGCGGACAACCCCGCCGTCACCTTCAGGAAGTAAGCCGCGAACGGGGGAATCGAGGTCGTGATCGCGGCGTACCACACCGCGAGCCAGAGATAGCTGCGAAATACCGACGGCTTCACCGCATGCCGGACCGCGGATCCCAGCACGGCCGCGAGGCTCAATCGCGGCGGCTTATCGATGTCCGGCAGCCGGCGCAGCGAGTAATACGCGAGCGTCGAGCCGATCAGCGCGACCACGTACTGGATGAGCAGCGCCTGATACATTGGCAGGACGAGAAAGAGCGTCGCACACGTGATCAGGGTCGCGACGCCGGCGATGCCGGAGAAAAATTGATCGTGGGCGAAATAACGTCCCCGCACGCCCGCCGGCAGAAAGCCCATGAACCACGTCGTCATCGCCGAAGCGCCCACGGATCGGAAAAGGCAAAACCAGAACACGCTCCCGATCAGCACCCAGACCATCCACCGGGGCGCGACGGCCGGCGCCATGGCGGCCAGCGCAATCGGAATGATGAGAAAGAGGCTGCGCACACCCCACCCTCCGAGCGCCACGCGCTTGAACCCATAGCGCGGCAGCAGCGTCGTGGCCACGATTTGCAGCGGCGTGAGCAGGAAAACGAAGGAGTAGGCGAGCCCGACCTCGAACGCGCTCGCCCCGAGCTGCCCCGCGAAGAGCACCATCGGTGTTCCGATCGCAATCTGCCAGGTCAGCGCGTTGAAGAAACCGAACTCCAGCGCCGGCCGGAACGCGGCCAGCTCGGGATCGGACTTCGCCGTGGGAAAGAAGGTGGCCATCGCTTCAAGGGCCGCGGTCGAGCCGGAACGAAGCAGTGAAATGGACGGTGGGGGCACCTTCCCTCCATGGATTGCGCTTGGAGAGGAGCGCGAATGAAAGTCTGAACGATCCGCCTGCCATGGAGGGCGGGTGCCCACCCCCGCCGATTTCGTTCCACGGCATCGTTCCGGCTTGAGAGGGGAGGCGCGCTACGCCGGGGTGTGTCGCAGTCGCGCACCCCCGTCGGCGCGGAATCTCGCTGCGGAATTCGCCCTGGGCAAAACGTGCCACGCCACTCGCGCCGCCGTTCACCCGCCGGTTCACGCGAGTTGCTTTTGCCAGCGCGCCAGCTGCCGCGCCACCTGCCGCGGTCCCGGCATGCCGGTGCCCGTGCGTTTCGACAGCGCCCGCTTGAGATCGAACACATCCGCCCAATCGGCCCCGAAGCCTGGATGCACGGATTGCACGTCCGCCGTCGACAACCGGTTGAGTTCCACGCCGCGCGTTTCCGCGAGCCGGACCACGGCGCCGACCGCGTGATGCGCTTCCCGGAACGCGACTCCCTGCAAGACGAGATAGTCGGCGAGATCCGTCGCAAGCAGCGCGGGATCACCCACCGCGGCGGCACAACGCGCCGCATTGAATTTCAGTCCCGGCAGCATGCCCGCGAGAACGTCCGCGCAGATCGCCGCCTGGTCGAAGCTGTCGAACACCGGTGGCTTGTCCTCCTGCAGATCGCGATTGTAGGTCAGCGGCAGTCCCTTCGTCAGCGTGAGCAGCGTGTGCAGGTTGCCCTGGAGCCGGGCCGACTTGCCGCGCAGCAGTTCGCACGCATCGGGATTTTTCTTCTGCGGCATCAGCGAGGAGCCGGTGCTGAAGGCATCCGCCATGTCCACGAACTTGAACTCAGCCGAGCTCCAGAGAATCAAATCCTCCGCGATGCGCGAAAGGTGCACGCCGAAGATCGCCGCGGCACTCGCAAACTCGACGAAGACGTCGCGGTCGGCGACGGTGTCCATCGAGTTGGAGGTAACCTGCGGCCGGCCCTTCGCATCGACGAAGCCGAGGGCCTTGGCGGTGAACTCGCGATCGATCGGCAGCGTTGTGCCCGCGATCGCGCCCGCGCCCAGCGGACACCAGTTGGCATGCGCGGCGACGTCCGCGAAGCGCGCCCGATCGCGGTCCAGCATTTCGAGCCACGCCAGCAGATGATGCGCGAGCGGGACCGGCTGGGCGCGCTGCAGATGCGTGTAGCCCGGGATGAACACGTCCGGGTGCCCGACGGCCACCGCGAGCAGGGCGCGTTCCGCACCGAGAATTTTTTCCCGCAGCACGGCGCAGGCATGCTTGAAGAACAGCCTCATGTCGGTCGCGACCTGATCATTCCGGCTGCGCGCGGTGTGGAGCTTGGCGGCGGCGGGCACGCGCTTCGTGAGCGCCTGCTCGATGTTCATGTGCACGTCCTCGAGCTGCGTGTCCCACTTGAACCGCCCGGCCGCGATCTCCGCGAGAATGGCATCGAGTCCGCCGTGGATCGCATCGCGCTCCGACGTCGTGATCATCCCGACGTGCGCGAGCATGGCCGAGTGGGCCTTGCTGCCCGCGATGTCAAAGGGGGCGAGCCGCCGGTCGAACGACACGGACTCGCTGAACTCGAGCATTAGTGCGGCGGGACCGGCGGAGAACCGCCCACCCCAGCTTGCCTGTTTTCCCTTGGCCATGACGGAAGAGATGACGGTCGGGCGCGACGCCGCGCAACTGGATTTCTCGGGCGGCGGTCGCGGCGCCGCCGCATTTAGGCGAACCACTGATCTGGTCCGGATCGGAGGTGAACCACACATTTTCGCTCATCGGACACTAATCAGGAGCCGTGGTGTGGTGGCGGCTTCAGCCGGGACAATTCGGTAGACAACCACAGATGGACACAAATCCAGAGGTGCAGCTGCAGACCAAGGTTCGGAGTTGTACCTCTCTGAGTCCTAGATTCCGAAGTTAAACGGATTGGCGTGGCCCTGTCCGTGAGGACAGGGATTTCTTAATCGCTTCGCCCAAAGCCGTCCCGCTGCTCACGCAGCGGGCTACGAAGCCAACTTCGGAATCCAAGGAGTGGTGACCAGGACTTCCACGACCTCCTTCATTCGTGTTTATCCGTGTCCATGAGTGGTTCTCCCGCTCAGTGGTCTTGCGGCGCCACCCGCCGCACCCAAAGTCACACGATGCTTCGTGCCTGGCTCCTGCTCGCGATCACTTGCCTGATCTCTGGTGCCTCCGGCGTCAGCGCGGCCGCCGCGGGACAATTTGATCGCGTGGTCGTGGCGCCGGCCAGGACGTCGATCTACGTCGGCACCGTGAGCATGACGATGCCTCCGTTCGAGCGGACGGCGCGGGGATTTGAGTCCACGTACCAAGCACGGGTCTTCCCCTATTTCTTCTCGAACGAGGAAGGCCGGCTGCGGATCGAGGTCACCGACGCGATGCTGGCGCAGCTCGCGCAGGGGCGGAAAATCGAATTCCTCGGGCTCGGCACGCGCTCCGACGGCGCCGAGCGTCGAATCGAGGCCTCCGCGGAGCCGACGGATGCGCGGAGCGGCAAACTGACGGTCCGGGTCTCCGTCTCAAAACGGATCCAACTGATTTTTCACACGACCTACCGGTTTGAATCGAAGTAGATCCGGCGCTCGCCGCCGGGCCGCTCCTCAAATAATGGACCGAGGCCCGGCGAAAGTCGCCAGCACTGAACTGATCCGGAAAGGTTCCGGTCGACGCCATGCAGGCGGGGAGCGTGGGTTCACCGCCCTCCCTGGATTGCTCTCCGGGAGAAGAAACCAAAGAATCCCGGTACGAATCGTCTGCGATAGGAAGCGGAGGCAATCGCCTGACGGACAACTTCCTCAGCCGCTTCACGGCTTGCGCGGGGTGGCGCACCGCACTGGGGCCAAAGGCTGGAATCGCGACGCCTCGACCCTAAGACCAGCGCTTAGTGAACCCCAAAGCAAGGCACTGGCCACTCCGCCTCTACCGCACCGGCTGCGGTGCCGCGGACAGGACGGACGACACCAGACTGCGCACTTGATCGAGCGTAAAGGGCTTGGACAAAACCTCGAACGCTCCGAGTTTTCGCGCCATTTGTAAGTAGAGAGGTTTAAGCTTCGAGTTCCCAGAGATCGCTATGACCGGCACCTTGGATGCCTCAAGACGGAGATCCATGATTAATTCTATCCCGTCGCGGTCGGGCATCGAGATGTCAGTAATAATCAGATCTGGACAGAGCAGTCGGAAGAGCTCAATCGCCTTATTCCCGTCGGCTGCCTCGACGCAGGTGTGGCCCAATTGATTCAAAGTCAGCACCAGAAGTTCACGGACGCACTCATCGTCATCGACTATTAAAATGGTGGCCATGAAGATTCCGGCGGGACCCATTAAGGAACGCCATCCTCCACCCAAATCGTCAAACGTTCCTTAGGGCTGATACTACGCAAACTTACGGACACGCTCCGGAAAAAGCGCCTTCCGGGTCGGTGAAATGGCGCGGTGGAGGTGACTCGAACACCCGACCGGCGGTTTAGAAAACCGCTGCTCTATCCAGCTGAGCTACCACCGCAACCGGCCACGAATATGCCGGAACTTCGCGCCGTCCGTCAATGGCCACTCTCGGGGTCCCGGCTCGCGGCGGGAATCTGGTCCCGTCCTCGAACTGTTGCTGGATAACGCCGCATTCATCGCCGGACGCTGGCATGCCCCGTGCGGTGGAGTGTCGGTCGATTCAATTTTCCCACCAACGCTTTGGGTCTGGCACCGCTTTCGTCGCTATTTTTATCGTGATCAATTGGCCGCACAGCAGACGACCTCTCCACCCGCTACCTAACCCATGACGCCGTTCGTTCGTTTCATCGCCCTCCTCCTCGCCGTCGTCGCCCCGCTCGGCGCGGCCCAACTGCCGTTCTCCGGCTACAGCTACAGCGTGGCTCCGGACCCGGGTTACCCCGACAGTGGCGGCGAGCTCATCGATGGCACCGCCAACGGCCCCGCCTGGCCCACTTTCCCGCTCGTCCTCAGCGACGTCGCGTATCTCTCCGGCTGGTTCGGGGTCAATTCCACCATCACCTTCAATTTCGCGGCTCCCGTTACCATCAACTCCGTCTCCGCCTTCTTTGCCGACAGTAATGGCGCGGCCGGAGTGGGTCTCCCAAGCACGGTCACCCTCGGCGACGGGGCGGGCTTCAGCCAGCTCTTCAACGTCACCGATCCCTCCTTCAGCGGCAGCACGGTGGAGAGCGTTTTCGACGGCTTCGCCATCACCACGAACACACTCACGCTGACATTCAGCCCCGTCTACCAATGGACCATGCTCTCGGAAGTCCGGGCGTTCAACACGACCGCGATCCCCGAGCCCGCCACGACCACGCTGGCACTCGGTGCCGCCGCCCTCGGCCTCGTGGCTTATGGCCGCCGCAAGCGAGCGTAAGCAGTCAGGCAGGCACACCGCGTGGAGCGGGTGCAGCGAGTCGCACGCAAATCTCGGACTCGGCCAGAGAGGCTGGCGCGCACTTTCTTCGGCGGAACCGGGGTATGAAACATAGAGAGGACTACGATTCCCTACGTGCGTAACCCGTCAAAGGATAGCCACTAAGTATTTTCCGTCCGGTCACTCCGCTCGGCACGAAGGCCGTCGGGCTTAGTCCGCGAATCGCAGCTCAACGAAGCCAAGGCGGCCAAAATCCGCCCGCACGTGATCGTGGGCCTTCACCGCCATGGGCACGAGACACGTGCCGGTCGTGACCACCTCGTTGCGGCGAAGCGTGACGCCGAGCCCGGACAATTCGTTCGCGAGCCAGGTCAACGCGACCCGCGGATCGCCGAGCACATTGGCGCCGCGGCCTTCGCGCGGGGCGCCGCCATTGATGCTGCCCATGACGACATGCGTCACGAGATCGACGGTGCGCCAGCTTTCCGGCGACGCCGGCCCGAGCGTGAAATAGTGGGCGCAGGCGTTGTCGGCGATGAGCTGGGCGACGCCGACTTTCGCAAAATCATCAAAGCGCGAATCGGGAATCTCGATCGCGGGATGCAGGGTTGCCACCGCGGCCATGACTTCGTCGACCTGATACGGCGTCGCGCGCGGCGGCAGATCGCGGCCCAGGCGAAAGGCGAACTCGGCCTCGATCACCTTCATGTGGTTCGCGCCGAACGGCACCGGTGTCCCGGGCTCAATCACCCGCTCCGCCAGCAGCCGGCCGGCCAGCGGACCGTCGACGCCAAGGTGGGACTGGCCGGCCTGGCTTGTGGCGGCGATTTTCCAGCCGTAGAGCGGACGCGCGGAGCGGCGATCGAGCAGGGCTTGGATCGCGTAGCCCTCGGCACGCGAGCTCGGACGGATGTTCTCGGGGAGGCTGGCCAGGCGGCGTCCGTTCGACCAGTGATTCCACAGGAAGTCGGCAGCGGCCTGAAGCTGGGGTTCGGTCATGGCGAAAAAACGCTGCGGGCGGCCTCAAACGCGACAAGGGAAAACCACGCTTGACGTGCCCCCCTCGAAACCTACGTTCGCGCACTTCCCGGTCACGGGGTGGTAGCTCAGCTGGTTAGAGCGTCTGCCTGTCACGCAGAAGGTCGCGGGTTCGAGTCCCGTCCATCCCGCCATCCTTCGCTCCTTCGGAGCTTCGGATGGCGCAGCCATCTAAGAAGCACCTAAAGTGCGAAGGATGGCGCCCTCCGTAGCCCGCAGGGCGTAGGAGGGACGAACACCCTAAAGTGCGAGTGCATGTACTTGTTTACTGCCTCCTTTCCGAATCCTACCGGCTGCCGGTACGCCGGATTGTCGACTTCCTTCGCTCCTTCGGAGCTTCGGATGGCACAGCCATCTAAGAAGCGCCTAAAGTGCGAAAGTTGGCGTGGCCTC
>CANJCM010000038.1 GCA_947472765.1 Opitutia bacterium | reverse complement strand
GCCGCTTCGCGAAGGAAGGACGTGACGCCGGACTGGGTTGAGCCTGAAGCCAGGAAACCCTGAGCACACCCCGGAGTTCCACTTCTTCAATGGAGGGCGGGTGCCCTCACCCGCCAATAGGCCGTGGAGAATTTAGATACGAAATCCGTGGCCGGTGGGGGCACCGGCCCTCCATGGAACGCGAAATTCGTGATGACGGATCGAAGGAATCCGTTGCGCCGGTTCGATTGTAGGGCCGTCGCTCGCCGACGGGCCGCAAACTGGGAATCAAAGGCGTCACGAAGCGGCCCGGCGACGAGCGCCGGCCCTACAATCGAACCGCCTCTCCGCCGAACGCCAAACGCCGAACTCCAAACTCCAAACTCCAAACTCCACCCCGCCCTCCGTCCTCAGGAATTCCGCACCGCGGAATTCCTCAGGGCAACGAGCAGAGGGCCTGGATGTTCCGCAGGCAGGCCACCGAGGCTTCCTCGGCGCCCTTCGAGAAATTGTAACCGGCCGGGAGGTGAAGGAGCTTCTCGTCGATCTGCACGACGCGCCAGTGCGTCTCCAGGGAGATCAGGCCGCGGTAGCCGCTCTGCTCGATTTCCTTGAAGTGCGCGCGCCAGTTTACTTCGCCCACGCCCACCGGAACCGGGTCGGCGACATAATCCTTGCCCGAGCCGGGACGGCGAACTGCGTCCTTCGCGTGAATGTGGATGATGTGCGGCGCGAGTTGCGCGTAGAGTTTCGCCGGCGGGAAATTCGAGCCGGGCACGAAGAGGATGTTGCACGGATCCCAGATGATGCCCCAGCCCTTGGCCGGCAGCTTCGGGATCAGTTGGAGCACTTCCTCGCCGGTGCCGATGATGCAGGAGCTCTCGTTCTCGACGCCGACGCGGATGCCCGCCGCCGAAGCCAGATCGATCAACTCGCGCAGGTGCGTGGCGATCTTGTCGATCGTCGCGGCCGTCGGTGCGGTCGGCTGACGCAGGAAGGTGAAGACCCGGATGAGGTCGCAGTTCAGCGCCTTGGCGGTCTCGATGCTGCGCTTGAAGATTTCGACGTGCGCGCGGATTTCGTCCGGCTTGTCGATGTCGCATTTGAAGACCGGCGATGCGCAGCCGTGAATCTTCAGGCCCTCGGCCTTGGCGAGCGCGGCGACGTCCGCGATGTCGGCTGGGGTCAGATCCTTGAACGCCCGACCTGCCATGCTCCGCAGCTCGAAGCCGGTGAAGCCGAAGTTTTTCACGAACCGGCGAACGTCAGGCAAGTCCTGCGAGATTTCGTCGGAGATGATGGTAAAGGACGTGGGGAATTTCATAGGCAGGAGCGACGTTGAAGTCGGTCGTTTGACTGGCAATACGGAATTCCAGCGGCCGGAGTTTTAACCACGAAGACACGAAGTCACGAAGCCTGGGATTCGTAGCCCGCTGCGTGAGCAGCGGGACAGGTTAAAGCGAAGCGTTGTAGGAATCCCTGCCCTCACGGGCAGGGCCACGCCGAGCCACTGCAAACCCCGGAATCAACCGAGTTCCGGAGGATTGTCTCCGTGAACTCTGTGTCTCTGTGGTCAAACCGGATTGGGAAATCGGATGACGGAGGGCGGAAGCCGGAGGGTCGGAGGGGGCTCGTTTGTAGGGCCGCCGCTTGCCGGCGGGCCGCAGGACCGTTCGGACAGGCGTGCTGATGACCGTCCTCAGGGTCGCGGCGTCGCGAAGCGGCCCGGCGGTGAACGCCGGCCGTACAGGGGAACCGCCTCATGCCCTCCCGAATCCCGACGGCCCCTCAGTGATTCCGCGAAGCGGAATCACCGGACTTCGTGCACGAACTTCACGTACGCGGACTCGAGTTCCTGGCGAACCTTGGTGGCCTGCGCGGCGGAACGTTTCGGGGCTTCCGCGGGCGTCTCGGCTACTTTCACGAGGAAGCGATAGGAGATCCGGAGCGGTTCATCCTTCTTGAGATCCTGTTTGAAGAAGAATCCGAACCGGCCGTATTCGCGCGTCGAGAACTCCTCCACCGGGTTCATGATCGAGTTCATCTGCGTGACGCTGTACCAGCGGTCGTGCAGCGGGAACAGAAACTCGCCCCACTTCAGGTTGTCGCCCTTGATCGAGCCGGTCGCGCCGGGCAGGCCGCCGTTGTAGTAGGGCTTGCCCGCCTTCTCGGCGTTCGCGGGGGCATAGAGATAGGAAGTCTCGGCAATGTGATCGTAGACGCTGGCATCGACGCGCATGTGAACACCCGCGTGCTGGACGTCGGCCCCGAGACGAAGATCGCGGGCGGGGAGGAGGTCGGACGTCACATCAACCTGGGCCAGCGCCCTCGCCGGCTTGTAGACGCGGATCCGGCGCGTCTCGGTGAGCAGCAGGTTGCTGCCGGAAGCATCCTTGGTGCCGGCCCGCCATTCCACACGGGCGACGATGCTCGCGGAGTCGTCGTTGGTCGCCATCTTCTCAACTTCCACGAGCTGCTGGGTGGTGCCATTCATCATGGACCAAGTGTCCGCCTGTTTGCCGACGTACTTCGTGCCTTGGGAATTGACGGGATCGAGCTGACCGAGGTCGGACTCGATCGATTTCCAGCCGATGAAAATGCCGCGCTGGTGCGGCTCGATGCCGACGGTCTTGCCGTCCTTGCCGACGCCCGGGTTGGTGATGGCGCGGCCTTGTTCGTCGTAGATGGCGACGAACGGCTTCTGCTGGCCCTCGCCGTAGATCAGCCGGGCGACCACTTTTCCGTCGACGCTGACGGTCACATTCTCGCCGGGGCCAACATCATTGGCTCCTTTGGTGACTTTCCAATCGGCCGCCTGGACGGTGGCGAGCGAAGCGGCAAAGAGACCAATGACGGCGGTCGAACGGCGGAGACCAGCCCGAAACGAAACGGATGTGCGCGGAAAGGGGAGACGGAGCATGGGAACGATTCGGTTGAGTTGGGATGACGGTCGGGGAGGGTGGGTACTAAGGCGGAGCGAGGATTTCCGGCAACCCCTTAGTGAATTTTGGATTTTCGATTCTCGATTTTCGATTTCGGACGAAGCGCAAAGATGCCAAGGCGCCAAGCTTCCCGAGCCGTTTTACCACGAAGACACGAAGTCACGAAGCAAAGGCATCGTCCCAGACGAACCATCCGCGTGGCCCTGTCCGTGAGGACAGGGATTTCTCCATCGCTGCGCCTAAAGCAGTCCCGCTGCTCACGCAGCGGGCTACGAAGCCAACTTCGGGATCCAAGTACTTTGTGAACTCTGTGTCTTCGTGGTTAAACGGTATGGAGTTCGACCTCGGATCGCCTCGGGTTGGCTCTGTGTTCAAACCGATTGGGGGATTGAATCCCGAGCCGTTTAACCACGAAGACGCGAAGTCACGAAGAGATGGCATCGATCCCGAGCCGCCAGGCGGATTAACCACCGAGACACGGAGTCACCGAGCCAAGCCTCGGACTCGAACCGCAAACCCCGGTCGGTGCTATCCGCAGAGGCGGCCAGATTTAAGCAGAGCAATCTCCGGCTCAATCGGCTTTCACAGAAACCAAGGCCTTGGAATGTAGGGCCGTCGCTCGTCGACGGGCCGCTTCTTCACGAGATTCGTTCCGCCTTTGCGACCCGCCGCAAGCGGCGGCCCTACAGGACGGAGCACGGCCGAAGTGGGGCCGCCCACAGACGCGAGGACAACGTCTGAGCGGTGCGACCCGCGCGCACGAGGGCTGCCTTCATCACGTGGCTTCCCTCTGGCAGCCCTCGTGCGCGCTGGATGGCTCGTCTCGGTGCCTCGGTGTCTCGGTGGTAAAAAAGCCTTGGGTCCGGTTCGATTGGTCAGGGTTGAGCCCAAAGCTTCGTGAACTCTGTGTCTTCGTGGTTAAACCGGTTTGAGATCGATGTCCGAGCCGGAACGAAAACCGTCACGAAGCGGCCCGGCGGTGAACGCCGGCCCTACATTCGATCCGCATCCGGCTTCCGGCCTCCGCCCTCCAGTTTATGCCTTGTTTGTCGCACTCGCGACCGGCAAGGATCGCCGCCTCTTTCGCGCTCCCGCTCATACCCTGAAATCGTCATGAACCTTCGCACTCCTCTTCTTCGCGTCGCCGGCCTGCTTGCACTCGCCCTTGTGGCGCGCGCCGCCGAGGCACCCGCTGATCTCATCATCGTCAATGGCAAGGTCCTCACGGTGGACGCCAGCTTCAGCCGCGCGTCGGCGGTCGCGATTCGCGGTGACAAGTTCGTGGCGGTCGGCTCCGACGCCGAGATCCGCAAGCTGGCAGGGACCGCCACCCGGACGGTCGACGCCGGCGGGCGCACGGTCATCCCCGGCATCGTCGAGGGCCACCTTCACGCCACTCAAGCCGCGCGCGGCGATGCGCAGCAGCCTTACCAGCAGCTCTACTCCATCGGGGAAATCAAGGACTGGGTCCGCGCCCGCGCTCGTGAGGCAGGTCCTGGTGGCTGGATTCAACTTCCGCGAACCGACGTCACGCGCATCAAGGAACGCCGCCTGCCGAACAAGGCCGATCTCGACGAGGCCGCCCCCAACAATCCCGCGGTCTTCACCTGGCAGTACGCGAACAAGATCATCCAGATCCTGAATTCCGCCGCGTTGAAGGTTACCAACATCAACCAGTCCACGCAGGCACCCGCGGGCGGAAAAATCCACTTCGGGTCGGACGGCCAGCCGACTGGCACGATTGAGAATGCGAGCGGACTCGTGACCAAGTTCATGCCGGCGCGCGGTGTCACCGACGAGAAGTACCACGACACGCTCGTGCAGCTCCTGCACAACTACAACGCGATCGGGATCACGAGCATCGGGGAGCGCGGCGCGAACGTCGCCGCCTTCGAAACCTACAACAAGCTCAAGGCGCAAGGGCGGCTGACGACCCGCGTGACTGTCACGATCATGCTCAACACCGACGGCACCGTCGCGGGCACCGAGCGCGTGATCAAAGCGATCCCTTACAAGACCGGCGACGGCGACGACTGGGTGAAGATGGGGCCGCTCAAACTCGGCGTGGACGGAGGCATTCTCTACGCCACTGCCCACATGCGCGAGCCGTACGGCCCGCAGTCGTTTTCACTCTACGGCATCTCCGATCCGAACTACCGCGGCGACCTTCGCATCAGCCGCGAGGAGTTGAAGAATATCATCCGGACCGGCCATCGTCTTGGCTGGCAGATGTCATCGCACGTCACGGGCGACGCCGGGGTCGATGCCGTGCTCGAGGCGATCGAGGCATCGAACGCCGACAGCCCGGTGGCGCCGCGCCGTTACAATCTCATCCATGGCTATTTTCCGAATCCCGAGACGGCGGCGAAGGCCGCCCGGCTCGGCGTCGCGGTCGATATCCAGCCGATGTGGTATTACAAGGATGGCGACGCCCTCGCCGAGGCGCTGGGCCCGAAGCGGCTCGAGCACTTCATCGGCCTGCAGACCTGGCAGAAAGCCGGCGTGAAGGTCGCGATCAACGCCGACCACATGCAGGGCCTCGATCCGAACACGTCGCTGAATCCCTACAATCCCTTCCTTGCGATGCAGACGGCAATCACGCGCAAGACGGAAGGCGGCCAGGTTTTCGGGCCGAGCGAACGCGTGTCCCGTGAGGATGCGCTGCGGATGGTGACGATCAACGCGGCCTGGTTCAGCTTCGACGAGAAGAAGGTTGGATCGATCGAAGTCGGCAAATACGCCGACGTGGCGATCCTCACCGCCGACTACCTCGCCTGCCCGGAGGACAAGATTAAGGACATCCGTTCCCGGCTGACGGTCGTCGGCGGGAAGATCGTGCATGAAGTGAAGTGAGGGCCGGGCGCTTCGCGCCCCGCCTAGCTTGACCAATTCAATTGGCGCGAAGAGGTGCAGGAGGCGCAAAAGCCGATCCACTCGGATCGTGCTCGGATCGGCTCCTGTTCAAATGCATTCGGAGCTCGAATGTAGGGCCGCCGCTTGTCGGCGTGCCGCGAAAGGCGGAATGAAAATCGTGAAGAAGCGGCCCGGCGGTGAACGCCGGCCCTACAGGGAAATTCGTTCAACAAAAAGGCCCGACGAATAAATTCGTCGGGCCTTGTTTCCGGCTAACGTCCTCTGGCGTCCGCCATCGGCCGTCTGCCGTCAGCCTTCCGGCTGCGGATCGGGAAAGCCTTACTTCAGCTCCGCAATCTTGATGTTGCGGAACTCGATCTTCGACTGCTCGTCGTTGTGCACCTGCACGCTGACCGGGCCGGCGTCCGGATGTTTGTCGTCGGCGTAGGTGTGAACCTTCTGGCCGTTGACCCAGACCGTGAAAATCGCGCCACGCGCCTGCAGGCGGATGGTGTTCCAATCGCCCGGCTTGAAGACCTTCCAGGTGTCCTTGGCGGTGGAGTCATCGGTGTAGCTCAGCGCCCCGAGATAGAACGAGCCGGTGAGCTCGGTCTTCAGGCTGTGCGAGGTGCCAATCTGCATCTGGAGGCCCGGCTTGCGCATCATGATTCCGCTGTCCGCCGGGGGCATGTACTTCACGTCGAGCTCGATGACGAAATTCTTGTATTCCTTCGTCGTCGCGAGCGTGCCGCCTTCGCGCTTGGCGTTGTTCTTGCCGACGATGATGCCGTTCTCGACGGTCCAGATGGAAGCATCGCCATTCGCCTTCCAGCCGGTGAGGTCTTTGCCGTTGAAGATGGAGACGAACTGAGGCTCGGACATATCGGCGGCCTGCACGAACGCGGAGGCGGCGAGCGCGGTGACGATGACGAAGGTGGAACGTAACTTATTCATAGGGTTGGGGGGGATGAGGGGGGGACGCCCCATGCCACGGCCACGCGCGGAATCAGGCAAGAAGTTTTGGGAGGCATCCCATTGCTATACGCCACGCCCTCACGGGTACCCCCGTGAGGATTCGTTCCATGGAGGGACGGTGCCCCCACCGTCCATGCAGGCGAGCCGTCTTGAAACGGCGGGTGAGGGCACCCGCCCTCCAAGGGCAGACGCGGAGGGCGCGCTCGAGGCGCGCCCCTGCGAAATGCGTTTAGGGCGTGGCTCGTCCACGCCTCGATCCGACTGCCTTTGACGATTCATACCATGGAGGGACGGTGCCCCCACCGTCAATGCGTGCGAACCGTCTTGAACCGGCGGGTGAGGGCACCCGCCCTCCATGGGAAAAAATTGGGACTCGTCGATCAGACTGACCTTACGTTTCGAATCCCTGCCCTCACGGGCAGGGCCACGTTTCAGTCGTGGCCCGCTGCGTGAGCAGCGGGAGGATTGGCCTGCCAACAGGCGTCAGTCCATTGGGCGAGCCTAAATAGAATCGGATTTCGTGCCCGAAATCCAAAATCGAGTACCGAGCGAAGCGACATCGTCATCGAAAATCCAACTACGGATTCACGACGATCGACGTGGTGACGTCTGCGCCGTCCTTTTCCAATCGCGCGCGATTCGTCTGAGCCGAGAACAATGTGCCGTGAGACGTGCTGCCGGCGGTGAACTTGAGCTGCGTCACGCCGCTGACCTGGACGGCCCGGCTGTTCGACTGGAGCAGATCCCCGCCCGTGATCCGAACGTCCGCGCCGCTGCCGATGTTGAGCACGGGCGTGGCGGAATCGGAGGCGTTGATGTCGTTCACGAACACGGGTCCGGTGAACTCGACGCCCGGAGCATAAAGTCCCGTGAAGCCCTTCGTCGCGAAGCAGCTCGCATTCGCCGCGCGCAGCCCGCCGAACTTGCCGTCGGTGCTCGTGATGGCGATGTACGCGATGTCGGCGAAGCCGTCGTACGTGACGTCGCTGCGGAAGAGGGCCTGGTTCGCGGCGTTGGCGCGGCCGACACTGAAGACGGAGAGATTGGTGCTCTCGTTGGCGCCCGTCAGGACGATGCCCGCGTGACCCTTCATGTAGGTCGTGCCCTGATTGTATTTCTGCGGCGCAGCCGGCCCGGCGGGGTTGTCCAACACGAGACTCAGCGTGCCCGCGCCGGAGAACTCCACCTGCACGATGTCGTCGTTGAGATCGATGAACGACATCCGGAGAATCTGGCCGGAATCGGCCGTGACCGAGGCCGCGGCTCCGCCGAGGAGAATCTGGTCGTAGGTGAACCCGGTGCCGGCGTGGAAGATGTCGGCAAACTCGGTGCCGGTGCCCACGATCTTGACGGCGGAACTGACGCCGACAATCGCCGCCCGGCTCGCCGTCGAGCCGCCCGTCGAGGTGACCTCCGCCTGATAGATGCCGGTGTTTTCCGGCTGCAGGTTGTTCAGGGTCAGGGAGGCGCTGGTCCCGCCTGTGACAGCCGTGCCGTTGCGCTGCCATTGGAAGGTCGGGCTGCCGCTCGCCGCCGCGCTCAGGGTCGCGGAACCGCCCGCGGCCGCCACCTGGCTCGAGGGCTGCGTCGTGACCGAGGGCGGACCGCCCGGCTGGGCGGACGCGGCCACGTTAATCGTGTAGCTGAAGACGCTGGAGACATAACCGAGCGATCCCTGCACGGCCTGTAGCGTAATCGTATAATTGCCGGCCTGCGTCGGCGTGCCGACGAGCCGCGGCACGGTGTTGAACGTGCCGCCCTGGATGTCGCCGTAGCTGTCGACGGTTCCGGGGATGGTGGCGTCCAGCGTGCCGGGACCGGTGATCTCCTTCGAGCCGTCCGCCGACGTGAGCTTGAGGCCGGGTGGCAGGTTGCCCCCCAGCTGCCACCTCGCGATGTTGGAGGTGTTCGTCACGGTGAAGCCGATGCCAGTGATGGCCGTGCCGGCGGTGACGCTAACGGGGCTGGCAGCCGTCGCAACGAGCGTCGTCGCGCCGGCGAGCGAGTGGAGAGCCCCGAGGGAGGCCACGGCGGCGGTCGCCGACCGGAGCAAGTTTCCGATCCGTGACGCCGTGATGACATCTTCGACGGCGGATAAGAACCGGACTGCCGGGGTGCGTTGGAGGAGTGTCCCCAGCAGGAGGACGGGAAGTTTGAGGCGCAACCAAAGAGGACCAGCGCTGCGGAGCTGCCGCCAAAGGGTGCCAAGCTGGATTGAACAGGAAGGCCGGGGAGACCGGGAAGAAGTGGACTCCATCTCTTCCCGATCTCCCTGTTCAAGATGCTCGCTGGAATGGGCAGTTCGCGAAAACAGGGGTGCAGAGCGGGTGTTCATAGTAGCATTGGGTTAGGAAAAGGGGCCGCTCACCGGGCGTGCCGGGCAATCGACCAGAGGAAGTCGACCTGCAGTGTGCCGACGAACTGGGGATCGGTGAGGTCAACGTAGCGCGCGCCGGCGAAGCGCGGGGCGGTCGACAATCCGCGCGGGTTGTAGGTCGCCTGCGCGTGGCAGCTCATGCAGTTGCTCTGCACGCCGTGATTGTTCGTGGCGGGCTGGCCGGACGGATCCCAGCCGGGCAGGGAGTCCGGCAGATCCTTCGGGCCGAACCGGGCCTCGAACCACGGATTGTAAGCGTAGACCGCGGCGCCGACGTTCCCGCCACCCACGTAGGGCGGATCGGGAATCAGCATGGTGTAGGTTTGCGCCATCGCGTAGTTACGTGCGGCGCCGCGGAGTTGGTTGGGCCGCTGGCTCGCAATCGCAGGCGAGCTCGGGGCCGGGGGATCGTCGGGATTCGGCGTCCACCAGAAAGACTGCCAGGTCCAGCGCGCGATTTCGCGGCCGGCCACATGCATCGCCACGAGCAGGGCGATGTCGCCGGCGCGGGCGTTCGTGCCCGGCTGATCGGCGTTGAGCGCGGCCGCATCAGCGGCGGAGAGGCGGTAGTGCAGCAAGCCGGAGAGCGGGTAGGTCGTCGCGTCGGTGCGCGAGCTGCCATCCCTGGCCGCCACCGTATCCACGTCCCCGATGCCGCTGCCGCTGCCGAGCAGGTCAATCCACACAACCCCCGGCCATTGCGTCGGCGGCATCGGCTGCGGCGTCGCGGGCGGCCCCTCCCAGGTCCGGAGGGCGAAATATCTTCCCTCCACGAGGGTGCTGAGGCGCATGACCTGAAAGAGCGGCTTCACGACGAGGCTCGTCGAAGGGAACGGCGGGATTCCCTGCGCGCCGCCCAGCAGCAGCGCATTGAGGGCGCCGGCGTTGAAGAGATCCTGGCGCAGGATGTGTTCGGCCGCCGACGGATCGTACTTCACGAAGCCCGTCAACCGATCCGCCATGTCCGGATCCGGAGTCAACGCGGGCTCGGGCGCGGGCTCAGCTTCGAAGGCGGATGTCCGCAAGCTGCGGCGGCCCTTCGGCAGGCGAATCGACGGCGCCGGTTGCAACTCCACGACATCCTGCAGCGGCGCGCGTTGACGCGGCGACTGCGCGAGCATGGCGAGGCTGCGGGTGGCGGCCGGGCCGCGGAGGTCCTCGGGCGTGAGCCACGTTTCGAACACCCGCAGCACCTGGCCCTCGTAGAGCTGGCCCGTTTCCTTCGTGAGCGCGGTCCAGAGACCCCAGCCATGCAGTTGAATCTTCTCCGCGGCCACCGCCGATTCCGCGGCGTCGCCGCGACTCAGGCTGGCGACCCAGCTGGTGATCGTGGCCTCACTCTCCGGGAAACGAAAACCGGTAATCTGCGGATCCGGGGTCGACTCCGGGATGATCCGCTGGGCCCGCAACGTCCCCGGCCCGACCGCGAGCGCAAGGACCGCGGCAACTGCGAGCACGAATCCGCGGGGCGCTCTGCGGGCTTCCGAAAGAGTCGGGCCGTGGCCCCAAGACTGAGGAAACTGGGGCCGTGGCGCGCGCACGAGGGTGACGCGGAACGTAGGCCTGCGCACCGCGAAAAAAAAGCAGCCAGCGGTAACGGGCCTGTTACTCGCATCGCGCGAAAGGCTCGGTCATCGATCTCAAACCGGTTTAACCACGAAGGCACAGAGCTTGTAGGGCCGCCGCTCGCCGGCGTGCCGCTTGCATTTTCTCGTTCCAGACCGGGTGGACCACCGAGACACCGAGGCACCGAGACGAACAATCCAGCGCGCACGCGGGCTGCGGAACGGAAGCCACGTGATGAAGGCAGCCCTCGTGCGCGCGGGTCGCACCGCTCGGACGTTGTCCTCTGGGCCGGCGGCCAACGCCGGCCCTACAGGGGAATACGAAACTCGTTACGAAAGTTCGAATGTAGGGCCGCCGCTTGCGGCGTGCCGCGGACGCAAATGGAAATACGTCCAGAAGCGGCGCGTCGACAAGCCGTTCGACAGGCTCACAGCCTAACGTTCGCTCAAAATAAAGGCCCTGAGCTAGGTCGAAGGGCGACGGCCCTACATTCCGAAGCTTGGCTCCTGTATCAGCGATTGGTTCGAAATCTGCCCGCCATCTGCGGATAAACCGATCGGGGTTTGTGGTTCGAATCAACGATCCGGGAATTGCCTCGGTGCCTCGGTGTCTCGGTGGTTAACCGGTATGAAGCTCGACCTCGGTTCGCCTCGGGTCGACTCCGTGTTCCAACCGGATCGCGATTGGAGGCGCTTGGTGACTTCGTGTCTTCGTGGTTAAACGGCCTGGGCTGTTTGACCGAAAACGCGGCTACGCTGCCCCGGCCGCGTCCGTCTTCACCTGCGCGTCGACGACCAGCGTCGTCACCAGATCGGAGCCGACGTTCGTCATCGTGCGGGTCATGTCGAGAATCCGGTCCGCGCCGAGCACGATGCCGATTCCCTCCGGCGGAATGCCGAACGTCACCAGCAGCCCGGCGATCAGCGGGAGCGATCCGCCCGGGATGCCCGCGACCGCGACCGCGCTGAGCACCGAGAGCAGGAGCAGGGTGAATTGCTGGCTGTAGGAAAGATCGACGCCGAAGACCTGCGCGACGAAGAGCACGACACAGCCTTCGTAAAGCGCCGTGCCGCTCATGTTCATCGTCGTGCCGAGCGGAAGGACGAAGCCCGCGACGCTGGGCTGCAGGTGCAACGTGTCCTTCGCGCAGGCCAGTGCGGCCGGGAGGCTCGCGTTGCTCGAACTCGTCGAGAACGCGGTGATGAGCACGGCGCGGATTTCCCGGAAAAATTGCACCGGGCTGCGCCCCGCCCAGAAGCGAATCCACAGCGACATCGTGCCGAAGAGGTGGAGCAGCATGACGGCCACGCAGCCGATCACGAACACCCCCAGCGCCACGAGGATGTCGACGCCGATCTTCACGATCACACTGTAGATCATCGCCGGCACGGCATAGGGCGCGAGCCGGAGGGCGAAGTTGACGATGCCGGTCATCAGCTCGCTCACCATTTCGAGCGCGCCCTGCAACTGGCGCCGCTGGTCGTCGGCGAGTTTGGTGCCTGCGGCGCCAACGAGGATCGCGAACAGGATCAGCGGGAGCACGTCGCCAATCGTGGTGTTGGTGTGGCCGACGACGGCGCCGAGCAGATTGCGCGGCATGAACATCTCGACGATGACGGCGAAACTCATCTCCGGGCTCGCCGCGCCGGCCGCGATGTGACGCTGGGCCGCGCCGCCAAATTCCTGCAGCAACCGGGCCTTCGCCACCGGATCGAGGTGATTCCCGGGCTGGACCACGTTCATCATGATCAGGCCGAGCATCACGCCGATCGACATGTTGAGAAAGAACAGCGTGAACGTGCGTCCCGCCAGCGGTCCGAGCCGATCGAGTCGTCCCAGTTGCAGCACCCCGGTGGCGAGCGACGCGAACACCAGAGGTACGACCACGAAGAACAGCATCCGCAGAAAAATCTGGCCGAAGGGATCGAGCACCTGCGTCGACACGCGGCGCATGGTGTCCAGGACGCCCGGCGAGAACCGGCCGATGATCAGCGTTGCGATGCCGGCGACGACGCCGACCGCGAGTCCGATCAGAATGCGATTGGCGAGGGGACGGTTGGTCTCGGCCATATGCGCGCGCACGCTAGTTTTGGGTCCGGGGTTGTCGAATGGGTTTTGCAGGCCGGGATGGAGACGTCCCGGAGGTTTTAACCACGAAGACACAAAGGCACGAAGCCGAGCCGGGGGATGGCTCGGCACCTGTACAATGTTCAATGGAGCCGGGATTCCGGAGCTCGATTTGCACGGCCGCTGCTTGCGGCGCGCCGACGAGCGCCGGCCCTACAGGGGAAACCTCCCTCGCCGAAAGGGCCACCGTATCGTGGAGGGCCGGTGTCCCCACCGGCCACGACGTTTCGAATGCTTTCGCGATCTTGAAACGGCGGGTGAGGACACCCGCCCTCCATTTGTAGGGCCGGCGCTCGCCGCCGGGCCGTTTCTCGAATGAAGGACAGTGGCCTGCGACGAGCGGCAGTTGCTAAACTGATTGGTGAACGTTCAGCTCGATGAAAGGCAGCCGTGGACGGTGGGGGCACCGTCCCTCCATGGATTGCTCTTGGAGAGGAGCGCGAACGGAAGCCTGAACGATCTGCCTACCCTGGAGGGCGGGTGCCCACACCCGCCGATTTCGTTCCACTGCATCGTTCCGGCTCGAGCGGGGTGGCGCGCAGCGCCGGGGTGTGTTGTCCGAGGCTTTTCCATGGCCGCGCGCGGCCGGTTGTTTAGCGTCGGCGAACATGACTCCGGGCGATTCCGATTCTTACTCCGCGTCGCCGCGGGGCGCCGCGCCGCTCGCGGCGGTCCTGCTCGCGGCGGGGCACTCGACGCGGATGGGAAGCGACAAGGCGTTGCTGACGGTTGGAGGTCAACCGCTCTGGCAACGCCAGCGCGACGTGCTCGCGGCCGCCGGCGCGAGCGAAATTTATCTCTCGGTCCGATCGGAGCAGACGTGGGCCCGGGAAGCGCCCGGATTCACGGCGTCCGTCCATGATGCCTTCAGTCGCGGCGGTCCCCTCGTGGGAATCACCGCCGGCATCGAGCGCTGCACGACGCCCTGGCTCGCCGTGCTGGCGATCGATCTCCCGCAGATGAACGCCGGTTGGTTCGCCACGCTCGGTGCACACTGTGGTCCGGGCGTCGGCGCGGTCGGTCGGCGGGGAGACTTCTTCGAGCCGCTCGCGGCGATCTATCCACGCGAGATTCTGCCGCTCGCCTGGGACGCGCTCGTCCGGGGCGAGTATTCGCTGCAGACGCTGCTCGCCCGGGCGGTGTCCGCCGGGCTGATGCGGGTGCATCCGATTTCAGACGATGAAGTGCCGCAGTTTGAGAACTGGAACGAGCGTTAGGATGCTCGATTTTGGATTTCCTGAGCGGGCTGTACGATGGAGGGCCGGTGCCCCCACCGGCCAGAACGTTGCGTATGCTTTCGCGGTCTGGAAACGGCGGGTGAGGGCACCCGCCCTCCATGGGGGAAAATGTCTTGCCACTCGCTCACGCTCGCGGCCACGGGCACAAAGCCAGATGAAAACTCCGTAGCTCGATGGTAGGGCCGCCGCTTGCCGGCGGGCCCCCCGGACCAAGTTTTTCGCCCCGCGAAAAACTAGGCGTAGCGATCCTCGGTCCACGGGTCCGCCGTGTTCGAATACCCACGCACTTCCCAGAAGCCGAGTTTGTCCTCGGCGAGAAACGTGATGCCGCTGACGAACTTGGCGCCCTTCCACGCATAGAGCTTGGGCACGATCACCCGCGCCAGGCCGCCGTGCTCCCGCGACACCGGGGCGCCGTCGAAGGAGGTCGCGATCAGCACGTCGTCATCGAGGCATTGCTCGAGCGCCACGTTGGTCGAGTAGCCGTCGAAGCTCGTGAAGTACACGAAACGCGCCTCGGGTGCGGGCTGCACGAGTTCGTAGAGCGTGGTGAACGCGACGCCACCCCAGCGGCAGTCGTACTTGCTCCACGTCGTCACGCAGTGGAAGTCGCTCGTATCCTCGACCTGCGGCAGGTCATTGAACTCGCTCCAGCTGAGCGTGCGTGGCTGCGCGACGAGTCCGTCGATTTTCAGCCGCCAGTCGTCGGGCCCGATCTCGGGATGCACCCCGAGATCAAGCACGGGAAATCCGGTCGTGAGTTTTTGCCCGGGGGGAAGTCGATCCGCCGAGGCCACGGGTCGCGCCGTGACGCCGCGTGCCTTTTGTTTCTCCGCCCACTTCTGCTTGGCGGCGATGTAGCGTTCCTTCGACATGCGCGGACGCTACGAAGCCGGTCCGGCGGCGCAAGTGTGGGCGGATTTTGGATTCTCGATTCTCGATTCTCGGACGAGGTTCTCCGACACGCGGCGGGGCCCGACACACCCCGGCGCTGCGCGCCACCCATTGAATGTTCCCGAGGCTTCGCTCGATTGTAGGGCCGCCGCTCGCCGGCGGGCCCTGGACCGTTCGGACGAGGGATCGAACGGTGATCCGAAGGACGGCAGCGTCCAGAAGCGGCCCGGCGACGAGCGCCGGCCCTACATGGCGCCGCGCCGATCTCCGTGACTCTGGAATTCCGATCCTCCGTTCCTCAGCCCCTCCGCTCCTCCGAAACTTCCGCCGCTTACGCTACGTCGGTGAATTCGTTCAACGCGCGCCGGACGATCTGCCGCCGCCGCGCGTAGTAGATCGTCATGCCGCCCTGGTAGAGGAGCGAGACAGCGGCCACAATCTGCAGGCCGAGCCGCTCGATGAACCGGAGATATTCCTCCCTCGACATGTCCAGCCGCGCGGCGCTCGCGTCGATCATCGGGGCCATCGCATCGGGCACGGGCGGAATCTCGATGTGACTCAGTTGAATCCCGCAGTAGCCGAGCAGCGAGACGAGCAGGAACACCTGGCTTGCGATCAACCAATCCATCCCGCGCGCCTCCCCTTCCTCGAGCAAGCCGACGCCGTGCAACTCCATCGCGCCGGCCCCGGCCACGAGCAGGCCGACGATCGCGCCCGGGATGTCCCCGGCCACCGCCTGCAGCAAAGCGAACGCCCCGGATATGAGCAGAATGCTCGATCCATCCATCTTCCCGAGCCGCACCACGCGCCGGTAGGTCTCGAAAGGTAGAAGCGGAGGTTGCTGCATGGGGTGCTTTTCATCCCGCCGCGTGACGGGAAGCACAACGTCATTCTCGATCTTGGAATCTCGATTTTCGATTGCGGAGGCAGACCTAACCATGGAGGGCCGGTGTCCCCACCGGCCGGAGCAGGACGATAATCCAACCATCCGATAAGCCGGGAGGGCGTGCACGAGGCCCGCCCCTACGAGATCCCTGGATTCCGAAGTTAAGCGGTTCGCCGTGGCCCTGTCCGTGAGGACAGGGACTTCTTCATTGCTGCGCTCAATACTGTCCCGCTGCTCACGCAGCGGGCTACGAGGCCAACTTCGGAATCCAGGAGATCCGTAGTCGGTACCTTCCCGATTACGGTCGGGCTCCGAATTCGAAAATCGAGTACCGAGCGAAGCGACATCCTCATCCAAAATCGAAAATTCCGAGGGGTTGCGTCCCATTCGAGAGCCGCAATCTTCGCGGCGTGTCGGCGGCCCGTCCCACTTCCTTTCCCTTTCGCCTCGGCTTTCCCGCCGAGCTGCCCATCAGCGCGCGCGCCGAGGAAATCACCGCGGCCATTCAGGCCCACCAGGTCGTCATCATTGCGGGCGAAACCGGCTCGGGCAAAACCACGCAGATCCCGAAGATGTGCCTCGCCGCCGGACGCGGCACGCGTGGGCGCATCGCTTGCACGCAGCCCCGGCGGGTCGCGGCCCTTTCGATCTCGCGGCGCGTGGCGGAGGAACTCGGCGTCGGTTGGGGCCGTGAGGTCGGCTGCAAGATCCGGTTCAACGACCAGACCACTTCGCAAACGGTGATCAAATTTCTCACCGACGGCATGCTGCTCGCCGAGGTGCAGGGCGATCCGCTGCTGCGTGAGTACGACACCATCATCATCGACGAGGCCCACGAGCGCTCGCTCAACATCGATTTCCTGATCGGCCATCTGCGCACCCTCCGCTTCAAGCGGCCGGACCTCTCGATTATCATCACCTCGGCCACGATCGACACGGAGGCGTTCAGCGCCGCGTTCGAAGGCGCGCCCGTGCTCAAGGTCGAGGGGCGCACGTTTCCCGTCGAGGTCATCTATGCCCCGCTCGACGGCTCGGGGGACGAGGACGCGCTCTCGCCCGGCGAGGAGGCAGTCGACGAGGACGCCAAGGCGGCGGGCCGGGCCGCGCATCAGGCGGAGCGCGCCGAGGCGGTGCACTACATCGACGGTGCCATCGACGCGGTGGAGCGGATTGTCCGCGAATCCACCACGGGCGACGTGCTGGTGTTCCTGCCCGCGGAGCGCGACATCCGCGAGGCGGGCGATGTGCTCGAGGGCCGCCGGCTGCGCGACTGCGAACTGGTGCCGCTGTTCGGCCGGCTCTCGAATGCCGAGCAGCAGCGCGTGTTCGCACCTTCCCAACGAAGGAAGATCGTCCTCGCCACCAACATCGCCGAGACGTCGCTCACGATCCCCGGCATCCGCTTCGTCATCGACAGCGGCCTCGCGCGCTTCAGCCGCTACTCCCCTCAGGCGCGGACCCGGCGGCTCCCGATTGAGGAAATCTCGCAGTCGAGCGCGGACCAGCGGAAGGGCCGCAGCGGTCGCGTCGCCGAGGGCGTGTGCATCCGCCTTTACTCGGAAAAGGACTTCCTCGAGCGGCCGCGGTTCACGCAGCCGGAGATCCAGCGCGCCAATCTCGCGGATGTGGTGCTGCGGATGAAGGCGTTCGGCCTCGGCGACATCGAGCGCTTCCCGTTCCTCAACATGCCGGCCGCGAAATCCATTCGGGCCGGCTATGCCCTGCTCGAGGAACTCGGGGCGATCGTGAGGGAGGAAGTGGGGGTGAGGAGTCAGGAGCCAGGAGTCAGGAGTCAGGAGTCAGGAGCCAGGAGTCCGGAGAAAATGCCAGCGGAGGAGTCGCGCGTTGATGCACGGGAATCGGCTCCGGCGGTTCGCGGCCTGACGTTGGAATTGACGCCGGTCGGTCGCGAACTCGCGCGCCTGCCGGTCGATCCCACGGTTGGGCGGATGATCCTGCAGGCCCGGGCCGAGAGGGCGTTGCGCGAGGTGATCGTGATCGCCGCGGGACTCTCGATTCAGGATCCCCGCGAGCGTCCCATGGACCGCCAGCAGCAGGCGGACGCGGCGCACCGGCGTTTTGTCCACCCGGACTCGGATTTCCTCACGCTCTGGAAAATCTGGGAAACCTATCACGACGAGTTCGAGGGCCTCTCGCAGGCGCGGCTGCGGCGTTTCTGCCGGGAACATTTTCTCAGCTACGCGCGAATGCGGGAGTGGCGCGACATCCACACGCAGCTCCTCGATGTGCTGAAGGAGCGCGACGACTTCCGCATGACCTCGGCGTTCGACGGCGTGCGGTCCGCGCCCCGCTCGGAGCCGAAGCCGCCGCCGGGCCAGTCAAAGCACCGGTCGGAGGCGCCGCCGAAGGATCCGCTCGGTTTCGGAACGCCGGCCTACCGCGCCATTCACCGCAGCATTCTTGCCGGTCTGCTCGGCAACATCGCGCACTACGACGAGGACAGCGGGGCGTTCAAGGCCACCCACGATCGCAAGGTTGTGCTCTTCCCCGGCTCCGTGCTCTTTCGCCGCGAGGAGGGTCGCAAGTCCTCCGGCGCCGTGAAGCCGCCGGCGGGCAAGGAGAGCCGCCCCAAAATCCCGCGCTGGATCATGGCCTCGGAGATCATGGAGACGTCGCGGCTCTACGCCCGGACCTGTGCGAAGCTCGATCCTGCGTGGGCTCTCGAACTCGGCGCCCATGTGGTTCGCGTCGCGCACAGCGAACCCTTCTGGAACGAGGAGCAGGGCCGCGTGCTCGTGAAGCAGCGGACGCGGCTCTACGGCCTCGAACTCGACAGCCGTTCGGTCGGCTTCGGGAAAATCGATCCGGTCCACGCCACCGAGATTTTCATTCGCGAGGGACTCGTGAACGACACCGTCACGTACCCGCTCGATTTCATCACCCACAACCGTCGCGTCCGGCAGACGATCGAGGACCTCCTGACCCGGACCCGCGATCCCGGTTACCTCAACCTCGACGAGGCGGCGTACCACTTCTACGCCGCGCGGTTGCAGGTTCCAAGTGGCACGGGTCTCCCGACCCGTGAGGATCCTGAGTCACGGGTCGGGAGACCCGTGCCACGTGCAGAGCCACGTGCAGAGCCACGTGCAGAGCCACGTGCAGAGCCACGTGCGGTGCCACCCGAGGCCGCGGGCATTTCTTCCGTCGCGGAACTGGTGGATCTGGTGCGCGAACGCCGCGGCGCGGAACCGCGTTTCCTGATGATGGAGCCGGAGAACCTCCGCGATCCCAACGCGCTCGCCCATGATGCCGAGGCGTATCCCGCCGCGCTGCCGCTCGACAATCGCGCCCTGCCGTTGAACTACGCGTACCGCCCGGGACAGTCGGACGACGGCGTGACCCTCGACGTCAGCGTGCACGAGGCCGAGACGCTCGCCCCGGCCGATCTCGACTGGGCGGTGCCCGGCCACCTCGAGGCCAAGGTCGAACATTACCTGCGCGGCCTGCCGAAGACCGTGCGCGTGCAACTCGCCGCCGCGATTCCGCTGGCCGATGCCGCCCGCGAACTTGCCGCGGAGTTGCCGCGTCGCGTGAAGCCCGCAGCCGGCGGCAGGTGGCCGGCCCTGACCGACGCGCTCGTGACGCGGCTCGAGGAGCGCTTTGGCATCCGCATCGACCCCGCGGCCTGGGCGGACAAGCCCCTGCCGGATCATTTGCGGGTTCGCGTCCGGGTGGTGGACGACAAAGGGCGCGAACTCGGCGCGAGCCGCGATCTCGGGGAGATTGCCGCGGGACTCCGGCAGCATCACCACGCGGCCAGCGCCGCGGTCGCGCGGGTGGAGCCGGCGGCCTGGCGTCAGGCCCGCGCCAAGTGGGAGACGACTCCGCAGACCGCGTGGACGTTTGGCGTGGTGCCGGAGCGGATCGTGGTGACGGAGCAGGCCGGCGTGCCGGTGTTCGCGTATCCGGGACTACAGGTCGAGGCGGCACCGCCGGGGCGCAAGGCCCCCCTCGCGACGGAGCGGCCGATGCAGGCGGTGGCGTTGCGGCTCTTTGCCACCGCGGGGGAGGCGAGGGCGGCGACGCATCTCGGCCTCATCGCGCTGCTGGAGCGGGAACTGAGTCATGAGCTGGGCTGGCTGGAACGCGACCTTCGCGCCGTGCGGCAACTCGGACCGTTGATCGCGCTGCTTTCGCCGCCGGATGAGTTGCAGGCGCAGGCGTTCAGTTCGATTCGCCGCTGGATTTGCGATCCGGCGCGGATCCTCGGTCGCACGTCGATCGAGGTGGAGCCGGGCGGCGGGTCCTGCACGCAGGAAGAGTTCCAGCGGGCGCTGGCCGGGGCCCGCGCTGACCTGCTCGGACTCGTGCCGCGCTTCGTCACGTTGCTGCGCGAGATTCTCGTCAGCCGGCAGGCGTTGCTCGTGACGCCGAAGCCGCCGCCTTGGCTGGCCGACGAACTGGCGACGCTGATCCCGCCGGACTTTCTTCGCCTCACGCCGCATCCGCAGCTCGCCCATTTTCCGCGCTATCTGAAGGCGTTTAAGCTGCGCATCGATCGCTGGCGGCAGAATCCCGCGAAGGACGCCGAGCGCGCGGCCCAACTGGCGCCGTATCACGCCGCGCTGGTCCGTTTGCGGCGGGCGGGACGCGCGGAGTCGGTCGACGCCTTTCGGTGGCTCATCGAGGAGCTGCGCGTGAGTCTGTTCGCGCAGGAACTTGGCACGGCGGAACCGGTGTCCGCGGTGAAGCTCGACCGCGCCCTCGCGGCGCTGGGTGCACCGACGCTGGTCCGCGAAGAGCCGGCCGCCGCGCCGAAGCCGATCGTCACCGCCGCGAAACGCGACAAGGGCGCGCCCTTGAAGAATCTCAACGCGCTCGATCGGCTGTTCCAGCGCTGAGCCGCGAAGGCCGGGCCCGATGGAGGGCGGGTGCCCTCACCCGCCAAAGCGAATCTGCGAAGCGATCGACGGCAGGATCACCTGGACGGTGAGGGCACCGTCCCTCCATTGCCGGCATTGTAGCCCGCTGCGTGAGCAGCGGGACGGCTTTAGGCGAAGCGATCACGAAGTCCCTGTCCTCACGGACAGGGCCACGCCAATCCGTTTAACTTCGGAATCCAGGTATTGGATGACAACACCTCCGATGCTGGCCTGTAGGGCCGGCGCTCGTCGCCGGGCCGCGTTCGGCCGGAAGGTCGCTCTGCCGATCGCTCGATAATGCGTCAAATTGATCGATCTGCGGGGCGGCGTGAGCAGTGGACGCGCTCCGAGAGCTTCGTGGTCCTCTGAGGATCGATGTTTGCTCAATCGAAAATCGAGAATCCAGAATCCAAAATCCAGAATCGCCAGTAAGATTTGCGCCTGTCCGCCTCTGCGTGTTGCTTGGGCCGCATGAGCGCTGGCAAAATTCTCCTCGTCGTTCTCGGCGGTTTTCTCGCGGTGGCGCTGGTCCTCGGACTCTGGGCTGCCGGCGTCTTCAATCGCCTCGTCGGCCTCCAGCAGGGCACCGATGCCGCCTGGGCCCAGGTGCAGAACGTTTATCAACGGCGCGCCGACCTGATTCCCAACCTTGTGAACACGGTCTCGGGCGCGGCGAACTTTGAGAAGTCCACGCTGACGGAAATCGTCGAGGCGCGCTCTTCTGTCGGTCGCGTGACGCTGCCGCCGGCCGGTGCGCCGACGAGTCCCGAGCAGCTCGCCGCGTTCGAGCGCGCGCAGGGGCAGCTCGGGTCCGCGCTCTCGCGGCTGCTGGTGGTGGCGGAGCGGTATCCGGATTTGAAGGCCACGGCGGCGTTTCGCGATTTGCAGGTGCAGCTCGAAGGCACGGAAAACCGGATCGCCGTCGAGCGCGGTCGCTTCAACGAGGCGGTCCAGGCCTACAACACCGCGATCAAGCAATTCCCCGCGGTGATTTTCGCGGGGATGTTCGGACACTCGCCACGGCCCTACTTCAGCGCGACGCCCGGGGCGGATCGTCCGCCGGACGTGAAATTTGATTTCGGGGCCAAGGCGCCCGCGACGAAGCAACCGTGAGTCCGGCCGGGGCGAACGCCGGGGCCGCCGTCTTCCGCTGCTGGCGGTGGTTCGGCCTGCTTGCGCTCGCCGTCGGTCTGCGCGCGGCGGAGGTCATCCCGCCCGCCCCGCCGAATCATTTCAACGATGCGGCGCAACTGGTGCGGCCCGCCACCGCGGCCCGGCTCAACCAGGAGCTGGCTCAATTCGAGCGCGACACGTCGAACCAAATCCTCGTCGCAATCTATCCTCGGATGCAGTCGGAGTCGTCGGTCGACGATTACGCCGTCCGCGTCGCGCAGTCCTGGCGCGTGGGGCAGAAGGCCCGCAACAACGGCGCGGTGCTCTTCGTCTTTCAACAGAGCCGCGATGTCCGGATTGTGACCGGCTACGGCCTGGAGGGCGCGCTGCCGGATGCGCTGTGCAAGCGGATCATCGAGAACGAAATCGTGCCGCGCTTTCGGACCGGTGACTTCGACGGCGGACTCGTGGCCGGCGTGCAGGCAATGATGGCCGCCACCCGTGGCGAGTACCGCGGCACGGGCCGCACCGCTGCGGCCGGACAGGGCGGCGGGACCGGGTTCGCCCTGCCCTGGCCGCTCGTGGTTTTCATCTTCATCATCCTCATTCTGCGGGCGGCTTCCCGACGCGGTACCATGTATGGCGGTCGTGGCCGGCGTACGATGTGGATGGGCCGCGGCCCTTGGGGCGGCGGCGGAGGAGGAGGCTGGGGCGGCGGCGGGAGCGGCGGGACATTTTCCGGCGGCGGCGGGAGTTTTGGTGGCGGCGGCGCGGGAGGGAAATGGTGATGAACCTTCTCTCCCCCCAACTTCCCATCGAACACCCGCGGGTGATTGCCGCGATTCAGGCGGCGGAACGCCGCACCAGCGGCGAAATCCGGGTCGTCGTCTCGCCGCGGAAAACCGACGATCCCGTGGCGCTCGCGCAACGGGAATTCGAACGGCTCGGCATGACGCAAACCGCCGCGCGCAACGGTGTGCTCATCCTGCTCGCTCCCGCGCCGCGCCGCTTCGCCGTCATCGGCGACACCGCCGTGCACGAGAAATGCGGCGCAACTTTCTGGACCGAGGTCGCGGCCGCGATGACCGCGGAGTTTCAGCGTGGTGATTTCACGGCTGGGCTGGTGCTCGGGATTGATCGGTGTGGGGCGCTCCTGGCCGAACACTTCCCGCGCACGGGCGATGACCGCAACGAGTTGCCGGACGAGATCGCGTAGCGATGCATCAAATGTAGGGCCGCCGCTCGCCGGCGGGCCTCGGCAATTTCGATCTCCGATTGCCGAATGTGGCCCGGCGACAAGCGCCGGCCCTACACCGATCCGTGGACGTTCCGTCGCACGTTAGGCCGCCCTGGACGGTGGGGGCACGGTCCCTCCATGGATTGCTCTTGGAGAGGAGAGCGAACGGAAGTCTGAACGCTCCGCCTACCCTGGAGGGCGGGTGCCCACACCCGCCAATTTCGTTTCACTGCATCGTTCCGACTCAAGAGGGGTGCCCGAAGGGCGGGGTGTGGCTCGATTCCTGGCTTCCTGGTTTCCGGCTCAAGCCTCGTCGATCGAGGCCAACCGCAAAATGCACGCCGCCGCTCCGGCCTTTCAAGTTGCAGCGCTCCGCATCCCGCGCAGACTGGGTGAACCCCGACCGCACGCCGCTGTCCCCTCTGCGGCCAACCCCGAAAGGTTACCCCCCATGAATGCTCCGATCTCCGCGATTCTGGATCGCAAAGGATGCCACGTGTACTCCGTTCCGCCCACCGCCACGATCGCCGAGGCCGTGGACGAGATGAACCGCAATCGCGTTGGATCCATCATCGTCATGGAGGGCAGGCGTCTCGTCGGCATCTTCACCGAGCGCGATGTGCTCCGGCGGGTCGTCACGGCCGCGCTGGATCCGAAGGAGACCTGCGTGACCGAGGTCATGAGTTCGAACGTGATCACGATTTCGCGCGACGCGACCGTCGAGGAAACCACTCGAATTTTCACCGAGAAGCGCTGCCGGCATCTGCCGGTCGTCGAGGACGGTGTTGTCTGCGGCACGATTTCCATCGGGGACATCACCCGTTGGATCGGCGAGTCGCATCGCGCCGAGGCCGAGCATCTCAAGAATTACATCACGAGCGGTTTCTCGGCTTAGTGGGGATTGGGCACCATTGATTCGCCGCTGTCTACTCTCGGGGCGCCAGTTCTGAGTTAGCGCAGATTTAGTTGTAGTGTAGCCGATCAGAAATTGCGGGCGCGCAAGAGGCGCGCCCCTACAGCGATTGTCATTTCGTGTCGGGGCGTGCCTCGTGCGCGCCCAAATATGGCTACGACATTCTTTAGCCCGCGGCAGACATCGGGTGCTGCATCGCCTTGCCCCATGAAAGGGGATCATTGAAAAAGATTTATTCCCGGCGACTCGCGCCTCCACCCTCCCGGCTCCTCCCTCGTATGTTCACGCTCGGCATCGATTACGGCACCAATTCAGTTCGCGCGCTCGTCGTGCGCGCGTCGGACGGCGCGGAGTTTGGCTCCGCCGTGGTCAATTATCCTTCCGGCACGCAGGGCGTGCTCCTTGATCCACGGGATCATAACCTGGCCCGGCAGCATCCCGGCGATTACCTCTTTGGTCTGGAGCGAAGCGTGACGGCCGCCCTCGCGGCCGCCCGTAAAAGGCGTGGCTTCTCCGCCGCGCAGGTGATCGGGATCGGAGTCGACACGACCGGGTCAAGTCCGATGCCGGTCGACGCCCGGAACCAGCCGCTCGCGCTCCACCGGAAGTGGAAAAAGAACCTGCACGCGCAGTGCTGGCTGTGGAAGGATCACACCGGCGTGCGCGAAGCCGCGCGGATCACGGAACTCGCGGCGGAACATCGGCCGCAGTTCATCGCCAAATGCGGCAACACGTATTCGTCCGAGTGGTTCTGGTCGAAGATCTGGCACTGTCTGAACGTCGCGCCCGAGGTCTTCGCCGCGGCCCATTCGTGGGTTGAACTTGCGGACTGGGTGCCCTCCGTCCTCGCCGGCATCACGGACCCGCTGGCCATCAAGCGGGGCGTCTGCATGGCTGGCCACAAAGCCCTTTACGCCGATGAATGGGGTGGCCTCCCCGACCCGGCGTTCCTTGCGCTGCTGTCCCCAAAACTCGCCGCGCTCCGCCCGCGGTTGTACGAAAAGGCCCATGACGCCACCGTGGCCGCCGGGCGGCTCAGCCCCGAGTGGGCGCAGCGGCTCGGCCTGCCCGAAGGCATCCCCATCGCGATTGGCGAGATGGACGTCCACTACGGTGCGATCGGCTGTGGCGTGGCGGAGGGCGTGCTGGTCAAGGTCATCGGCACTTCCACGTGCGATTGCGGGGTCATTTCCGCCCGCAAGTCCGTGCCTGACATCCCGGGGATCTGCGGGATCGTCAAGGGCGCCATCCTGCCCGGCTTTTACGGGATCGAGGCCGGCCAGTCGGCGGTCGGGGATATTTTCAAGTGGTGGGTCGAGGGCGTTTGCGGCGGCGACGGCGCCCTGCACGCGCAGCTCACGCGTCAGGTGGAACGGCAGCGGCCCGGTCAGAGCGGCCTCCTCGCCCTGGATTGGAACAACGGCAACCGCACGATTCTCGTCGATCCGCAGCTGACCGGGCTCCTGCTCGGCCAGACGCTCTACACCACGCCGGCCGAAATCTACCGCGCGCTGATTGAAGCGACGGCGTTCGGCGCCCGCGCAATTCTGGAACGCATCAAGGAATATGGCGTGCGCGTCGACCGGATCGTTTGCGCCGGCGGCATCGCGGAGAAGAACCCCATGCTGATGCAGATCTACGCCGACATCACCGGCTGCACGATCCAGGTGTCCGGGTCGTCGCAGGCTTGCGCCCTGGGCTCGGCCATTTCCGCCGCGGTGCTCGCTGGCGCGCATCGCGACTTCCCACGCGCGCAAAAGGCGATGACCCGCGTCAAGCCGAAGAGCTACCGTCCGCTGGCGGCCCATCGAAAAACCTACGATCAGCTTTACGGGCTTTACCGTCAGATTCACGACGCGTTTGGCGGCCGCAACCAGGCCGCCGATCTCTCACGGGTGATGAAAGACCTGCTCGAGCTCAAGCATGCGGCCCGCAGCTGAGTTTCACTGCTGAGATCCGACTCGGAATGAGCGTCCGATGCGGGAAGATGAGTGGGGCAAAAGTCCGGAGCGTCGGCGCCACCCGGGAACCCGGTCCGGAATAGTTTTTGATTTTTCGCGGGCGCCGTCGAAGGTGGCCTCGTGAAAACTTTCCCGCTCCTGCTGTCCCTGCTGGCTTTTGCCATGTCCGCCCAGGCCAAGATCGTCACCCGCGACGTCGCCTACGAGCACGCTGGGGTGAAATTGTCCGGCTATCTCGCCTACGACGACGCCAGGACCGCCTCCGCCAAACTGCCCGGGGTCGTCGTGATTCCGGAATGGTGGGGCTTGAACGATTATCCCAAGGGCCGCGCCGAACAGCTCGCGCGGCTCGGCTACGTGGCATTCGCCGCCGACATGTACGGCGCGGGCGTCGTGACGACCGATCCGAAGAAGGCCGGTGAACTCGCCGGCCAGTTTTACGGCAAGCCGCTGATGGCCGACCGGGCCCGCGCGGGACTCGATCAATTGCTCGGCACCGGGCTCGTCGATGCCTCGCGCGTCGCGGCGATCGGCTACTGCTTCGGGGGCGCGACCGTGCAGGCTCTCGCCTACAGCGGGGCGCCGCTCGCGGGAGCCGTGAGCTTTCATGGCAGCTTGATCCCGGCGCCGGCGGGAGCCGCCGCGATGACCAAGGCGCGTCTCCTGATTTGTCACGGGGCCGTCGATCCGTTCGTGCCGAAGGCCGACGTCGATGCCTTCACCAAGGCGCTCGACGACGGAAAGTTCGACTACCAGTTCATCAGCTATGCCGGCGCGATTCACGCGTTCACGAATCCGAAGGCTGACGCCGTCGCGAGCGCGACCGGGCTCAACGGCATCGGTTACAACGCCGCCGCCGACCGCCGCTCGTGGTCGCACCTGCAGGATTTTTTCAACGAAATCTTCGCGAAGAAGTAAGACTCTCCGCGTGGCACGGGTCTCCGGACCCGTGGCAACCGTTCCGCCAGATGTAATGCCTTTCACGGGTCAGGAGACCCGTGCCACCCGTTCCGTTCGCCAAGAGTCTGTCAAAACTGCGGGCCTTCGTGGTTGCCGCGCTGCACAGCTTGCGTCGTCCGGAGGATTCCCCTTTCTCCCGCCCATGGACCTGGAAACCGCCCGGCGGCACATTCAAAGCTGTCTCGAACGCATGCGCGCCTGCTACCTGCAGCCGGTGTTCGACGAGTGGGCCATTCTGGCGGCCGCCACGCCCGGCGGCATCGCGGCCTACAAAGGACCGCGTCCCGATCGCTTCCGGCGCGAACTGCCGAAGGACGCCGAATTGCTGCGCTCGAGCACGCGGGGCAGGGAATTCGCCGACGGCGACGTCGAGTTCGTGCCCAATGCCGCCAAAACATCCTACGATGCGTTGATGAAGGCGGGGCCGGGGTGTTTTCTCGTCCTGAATCACACCAACCGGACGATGGCTGAAATCCGGGCCGACCCCAAGTGGCTCAGCGCCCAGGCCGTCCTTTTCGAACTGACGGAGAAATTCCGTGTGGACCCGCTGGTGCTCTGAGCACGGCGGAAATAACCAGCCGGATTAACCACGGAGACAAGGAGACACCGAGCCGGGTGGCAGGAACGTGGCTCGTCCACGTCCCCAGGACAGAAAGACCAGCGATTCGTGTTGGGGGAAATTGCTGACCGGGCGCACACGAGGTGCGCCCCTACGAAGAATTCGTCACGTCCCGCATCGTAGGGGCGTGGCTCGTCCACGCCTTAAATCGAAAATCCAAAATCCAAAATCGAGACGGCGCACAGCGCCGTCTCACCCGAGTCCCGCGGCGAGAAACCACCCGTACGCCGCGAGGAGCGGCCAGCCCATCCAGCGCGGCAGCCCGCCGGCGGCCAGCACGCAGATCACGTGGGCGAAGGTGGTCAGGGCGAGAATGACGATCCCCGTCTCGAAGAATCCCGGCACGGCGAGGGGATGAAGGAGCGCGCTCAACCCGAGGCAGAGCGGGATGCAGATGTGGCCGTCTCCGATCTGGGAGGCGTAGGCGATGTCGGCCCGGCCGCGCGCGGCAAAGAAGAACGCGAGCAGCGCGTTCGGCAGCACCATCAGCCAGCCACTCAACCAGCCGAGGTGTTGGGCGCTGATGAAGCCGCCCTGCTGCGCCAGCAGCCACGTCATCAGCCAGTCGATGCTGCTGTAGAGTGCCCCGGCCCCGAGCAACACGATGAACGCGTCGAGGTAGAACATGGGGCCGAAGGCCCGCTGCTGCCGCACGTTGTGCTTGAGCACGTCGAAGACCTGGAAGCACTGCCAGAAGAGAAACAGGCCAATCAGGACGAGGCCGTCGCTGGCTCCAAGTTCGCCGTCCGACCCGAGTGCCCACGTCACGCCGGTAAAGAACAGGCCTGCGACCAGCGTGAGGAGCAGCGACAGCCGGTTGAGCTGGGTGCTGGTATCCGGTTTCCCGGCTCCGGCGCGACCCGCCGCCGGGCGGGCGGACTTCTGGCGCGGGGGCCCGAGGCGCAGGCCCCAGCAGAGCGCGGGCAGGGCGAGGATGAGGGTGAGATTGGTGACGTTGTTGACCAGGCAGTTGGTCAACACCTCGGAGGCCGGTCCCCGGCCCGCGGCGATCAGTCCGACGAAGATCAGGTTACCGAGCCCGGAGCAATACGGCATGACCAGCGTGCCCAGTGCCGTCCCCTCGAGTCCATGATCGAGCATCGCCTCCAGGCGCCAGATCATCAGCAGCGACGCGCCGAGGAAAAGCCCGAGATAGGTCCAGACGCTCGTCAGGCCGGCCTGCTCGATCGCGTCCGCGAGCGGATTCACCGTGGCACCAGTTCGAGCCGGTAGCGCGTCCCCGCTTTTCGGAGACGCAGCGGGGCGCCGAAGATCGCGGACAAATTGGCGGACGTGAGAACCTGGGCGCGCGGCCCGGCGGCGACCACCCGCCCGCGCCGGAGCAGCAGGGCGTGGGTGAAGGCGGGCATGAGTTCGTCCACGTGGTGGGTCACAAGCACAAGGGCCGGAGTGGGGGCGGTGCGGGAGCGGCGGCTGGCCAGCCGGTTGACGAATTGCAGGAAGTGCTCGCGCGCCACGGGATCGAGGCCCGCGCAGGGCTCGTCGAGAATCAGCAGGCGCGGCCGGGCCATCAGGGCGCGGGCAATGAGCACGCGCTGGCGCTCGCCCTGCGAAAGGTAGGCCCACTCGCGCTGCGCCAGCGCCGCCAGCCCGACGGAGCGCAGGAGCTTCATCGCCTCGACGCGCTGGCCGGCCGTGACGCGGTGCCAGAGATCGAGTTGCGCAAACTTGCCGCTCACGACCGTGTCGAGCGCGGTCTCCGACAGCGGGATGGAGGCGGCGAAGGCGCTCGTCACGACCCCGATCTGCAGACGCAGGTCGCGCCAGTCACTCGCGCCGTAGCGCTGGCCGAGGACGGAAAACTCCCCCTCGGTCGGGGCGAGGAACCCCGTCAACGCCTTGAGGAGCGAGGTCTTGCCGGAGCCGTTGGCGCCGAGGATGGCCCAGTGTTCGCCCGGCGCGACGCGCCACTGGACGTTACGCAGGATCTCGGTTTTTCCGCGCACCACGCGGAGCTGGGTGACTTCAAGGACGGGCGTCATTCCCCGCCAGCATGTTGGTTTCAGCGGGCGCGGGTCAATCGGGAGCCGTGGGCGCGTTAAGCACCCAAAGACGATTCCAGGGCGAATTGAGAAATGGCGCAGCCGGCGGGCGTGGACGAGCCACGCCCCTGCAGCGGATCCTGCAATGTCGCATCGTAGGGGCGCGCCTCGTGCGCGCCCGCGAAGTCTTGCCGCTACACTTCAATTTAATCTGTTCCAGTTCTTCCTCCGACCTCCACGGGCCAGGGGATTTTCGTTTCCCCGCTGGCCGGGGCTGCTGGAGTGGGGCCGGTCCCTGCCCTTGCTCATGCTAAAACTCTACACGCTCTCCACCTGCGACACCTGCCGGCGCGCGGTGAAATGGATCCGCGGCCAGAATATCGAATTCGAGGAACTCGCGATCCGCGAGACGCCGCCGTCCGCGGCCGAATTGCGCGCCATGCTCGCGGCCTATTCGGGCGAGCTTCGAAAGCTGTTTAACACCTCGGGTCGCGATTATCGGGAGCAGGGAATCGGTCCCAAGCTGCCCGGCCTGAGTGCGGCCGAGGCCGTCGCGCTCCTGGCGGCGAATGGCAATCTGGTGAAGCGGCCCTTCGCCATTGGCGAGGGCGTGGCGCTCGTTGGTTTCAATGAGGCGGCGTGGCGGGAGGCGCTCGCCTGAGGCGGGGCGAGCCCAGGCCGCTCGAATACCGGTTGCGGTGTCGCCGCGAAGCTGACCTGCTCGCGTGTTCCCTCCATGAGCACCACTCCCAATCCCTTCCGTGACGTCGTGCAATGGCTCGCGCGGAGCACTGGCTTTCCCGCCGTGCGGCTGCCGACCCGGGCGGAGAATATGATCTGTGTGGCCGCGCTCGCGGCCATCGAAGAGGCGTCCGAGCAGCAGCGTTTTCTGATCAAGGGACAGGATCCGGCTCAGGCCGCGGCCCTGAAAGCGCACGCGATGCGCCGTTCGCTGGTTCACTACAAGTCCGACAACAGCGCCAAGGTCTAGCGCGCCGGGTGGAGATCTCGGATTTGAGATTTGAGAGTCGGGCTGCGACGGATGCGGGAGGGTGCGGGCCTCATTTTGCGGACGATCTGATTCTGGACCTGAATCTGTGGGTAAGGGCCCAGCTCGCCGTCGGGGCTCTCCCTGACTCGGTTGTCATCTAACAGATGACATCGACGCCGGCCGGCACGGCGGAAGGTTGTCGGGTTGTCATCTAATAGATGACATCGAAAGTCCGGAGCGGTTGGCTTCGTAGCCCGCTGCGTGAGCAGCGGGACGGCTTGAGGCGAAGCGATCAATAAGTCCCTGTCCTCACGGACAGGGCCACGCCAATCCGTTTAACTTCGGAATTCAGGTAACAGATGACATCGAAAGCCGGGAGCGGCGGGAGACCGGATTGCCTGTAACTTTTCCGCCGGTGGCGGGTTCTTCGGGAAACTTCCCCTCCCTTATGAACCTGCTTCTTCGTCTCTCTCTCGGTGCGCTGCTGGCGTCGCCTTTCCTCCCGGCCTCCGCCCGCATCGAACGCGTGGTCGAAAAATCCTTCACGGTGTCCGCGATGGGCCATCTCCGGATCGAAACCCAGCGCGGAGAAATCCGCGTGACGCCCTCGAGCGAGCGCGTGATCCGGGTGACGGCCCGGCAGTCGATTCGCGCCAGCACGGAGGCCGGGGCCGATGACTTGTTGAAGGAACTCGACCTCGTCATCGAACAGACCGGCAACGATGTCCGGGCTGCGGCGAAATACGAAAAGTCCCACGGGTTCTTCGCCGGTTCGTGGCCACCGGTGAAAGTCGATTTCATCGTCACGGTCCCGGCGGATTTTACGACGGATCTCCGGACTTCGGGTGGCTCGATCGAGGTCGGTGACATGATGGCCAAAGTCGAAGCCCGGACGTCAGGCGGCCGGATCAAACTCGGCACGCTCGGCGCGGGCGTGGAGGCGCGAACCTCGGGCGGCAGCATCACTCTGACCGAGGCGCACGGGGCGGTTAAGCTGGAGACCTCCGGTGGCAACATCGCGGTCGGACGCGTGGCCGATGGACCGGCCCATCTCTCCACCTCGGGTGGCGGCATCCGGATCGACGCCGTGGAAAACCTGGTCCGCGCCCAAACCAGTGGTGGCAGCGTTGACGCCGGCATCACCGGTGCGCTGCGCGAAGATTGCACGCTCAGCACGTCGGGCGGCAGCGTGCGCGTCGCGGTCGCCAAGTCGGCGGCCTTCCGGCTCGACGCCTCCACCAGCGGTGGGAACGTCAATGCGGATGGAGTCACGCTGACCCTCGATGGCGGCCACACGGGCCGTGCCCGCCTGAGCGGAACCGCCAATGGCGGCGGCCCGCTGCTCAAGCTGCGCTCGAGTGGCGGCAACATCTTCGTCCGCGCCAACTAGAATTGGAGCTTTTTGGGACGGTGTCCTCACCGTCCGGATCGTGCGCTCTACAGAATGCAGAGGGCGTGCACGAGGCCCGCCCCTAAGAAAGGGGCGTGGATTTCAACATCGGTAGGGGCGGGGCTTGTCCACGCCCGGCTCGGCCGGGATGCTTTTGCAGGCTTGAAATGGCGGGTGAGGGCACCCGCCCTCCATGGCAGGCATGATCCGGCCGTGGCCGCAGGGGCGGATTATACCCACACGGCCGGGATTGCGGCAGCGGGCGCGGCGGTGCATTCAACTGGGCATGTCGCGACTCGTGATTTTCTGCGTGCTGCTTGCCGCGGTGGTCGTCCGCGGCGTGCACGCGGCGCCGGAAGCGAGCCTGCGGGGAATCAAACGCGCGTTTGCCGTCACGCCGGGCTGCACCCTTGTCGTGGATACCTACCACGGCGAGATCGCGGTCGAGGAGTCGGAGGGCTCGGAGATCCGGATCGAGCTCAATGTCGACTTCGACGTGCAGACCGAGGCCGACGCGACCCGCCTCTGGGAGGGCCTGAAAACCAGCTTCGACTCGGCGAACAACACGGTGCGGGTCGTGGCACGCAACGACGTGGCAACCGGCCCGCGGTTGTCGTGGAACGACGAACGGCGGATGAACCTCTATTACCGCATCACCGTCCCGCGGCAGTGCCACGTCGATCTCAAGACGGGCCGTGGCAAGGTGATGGTGGGGCGGCTGGCGGGTCGGATGTCGGCCCGCGTCGAGGCGGGCACGATTTTTTTCCGCCAGATCGACGGTTCGATCGACGCCGCCACGGGTGAGGGTGAACTCGTCATCTCGCGCTGCACCGGCGCCGTGAAGGCCCGGGTCCGGCAGGGTTCGATTCGCGTCGGCACGATTGGCGGGGCGGCTGACCTGCGGACGGCCAACGGCAGCGTCGAAGTGATGCAGGCGCGGAGCGGATTGAAGGTGCAGGCCGAGGTCGGGGACGTGACCGTGAATTTTCCGCGCGATTATTCCGGCAATGCGAACCTCACCAGCCTCGGGGGCAACGTGACCGTGCAGGTTGATCCGGCGGCCAACTGTGACCTCGACGCGGCGGCGGCCTGGGGCAGGGTCCGCAACAAGCTGCCGCTGACCGGTGTGAGCGGCGGTGACGGCCAGCGGCGGGTGTCCGGGCGGCTCAACCGCGGCGGCGCGAAAATCAAGGTGCTGGCCGACGGCGGAGCCGTGACGCTGGCCCCCGGCGAAACGCTGTTTGAGGAAGTGAAGTAAGTCCGGGCATGGCAGAGACCGTTGTCGTGAGAAGCGGCGCGGCGACGAGCGCCGGCCCTACAGGATCCGGAAACGGACTGCACCGCGGTCGGAAGCGAATTCTTGGTTCGAATGTAGGGCCGGCGTTCACCGCCGGGCCTGCATCGCACACAACGCGCTCGCCTGAACCTTCGCGCCCGGCACACGCTCGCCGGATGAATTCCGCGACAACCGAACTGATCGCCCTGGTCAAACGCGCTGATACGCTCGCCAACATCGCCGGTCTGCTCGGCTGGGATGAGCAGGTAAACCTTCCGCCGGGCGCCGCCGAGCAACGCGGCGCGCAGATGGCGGCCCTCGCCGCGGTGGTGCACACGGCCTCCAGCGAACCGCGGATCGGCGCGCTGCTCGCGCAGCTCGAGCAGAACGGCGCCGCGGGCCTGACGGACGACGAGCGGACCATCGTGCGGCAAGCCCGGCGCGACTACGATGTCGCGACCAAGCTGCCCGCGGCGTTCGTGGAGGAAAAGGCGACGCAGGACAGCCGCGGTTACCACGCCTGGGCCCGGGCTCGCGCCGACAACGATTTTGCGAGCTACATCCCGGTACTGGAGAAGAATCTCGAGCTCGTGCGGCGCGAGGCGGCGTACTTGGGAAAAGGTGACGCTCCCTACGACTACATGCTCGACAAGCATGATCCCGGCCTGACGGCCGCGGCGGTCGATCGGCTCTTTGGCGAACTGAAGCGCGAGCTTGTGCCGTTGGTGCGGCAGATCACGGCTTCTCCGGTCACCGCGCGGGCCCGCACGGTCGGCGAGAAGTTGCGCGGTTTCCCGATCGACGGCCAGCGGGCCTTCCTGCGCGAAGTGACCGGA
This sequence comes from Opitutia bacterium, assembly GCA_947472765.1. GTDB lineage: Bacteria > Verrucomicrobiota > Verrucomicrobiia > Opitutales > Opitutaceae > ER46. The sequence goes on along the minus strand of CANJCM010000038.1, from coordinate 7,522 downwards.
CGGATCGGCTTCGATTACAACCGCGGTCGAATCGACGTCTCGCTTCATCCCTTCTGTTCCGGCACGGGCAGCGACGTGCGCATGACCACGCGTTACAAGGAGGACCAGCCGCTCGACGCGCTCCTGAGCTCGATCCACGAGACGGGCCACGGCCTCTACGAACAGGGACTGCCGGCGGACCTGCTCGGGACCGGCCTCGGCATCAACGCGGGCATGGCGGTGCATGAGTCGCAGAGCCGGCTCTGGGAAAACCAGGTCGCGCGCAGCCGGCCGTTCTGGCGGTTCTTCGAGCCGCGGTGGCGGGAGTTGTTTCCGGCGCAGACGGCGGGAGTGTCTTCGGACGAACTCTACCTCGCGATCAACGCGGTGGAGCCGACGCTCATCCGCGTGGATGCCGATGAGGTGACCTACAATCTGCACATCATCCTCCGCTTCGAGATCGAGAAGCAGCTCTTCTCCGGAGAACTCGCGGTGCGCGATCTCCCGGCGGCCTGGCTGCGGGCGTCGCGCGAACTGGTCGGCCTCGAGCCGGCGAACGATCGCGAGGGCGTGTTGCAGGATGTGCACTGGAGCGGGGGGGCGTTCGGCTATTTTCCGAGTTATTGTCTCGGCAACATGATCGCCGCGCAGCTCTGGTATCGGGCCCTCGCGCTCCGGCCCGATCTCGAGGCCGACTTCGCCCGCGGCGACTTCTCATGGCTGCTCGAGTGGCTGCGGGAAAACGTGCACCGCCAGGGCCGGCGTTTCAGCGCGCTCGAGCTCGTGCGCCGCGTCACCGGCGAGGAGCTCTCGCCGCGCCCGCTCGTGCGCTACCTGCGGGAGCGGTACGGCAGTCTCTACGGCTTGTAAGGCTCCGCGCTTCTCTGGAGGGCGGGTGCCCTCACCCGCCAGTTCGAGCCGATTCGCATGCATGGACGGTGGAGGCACCGTCCCTCCATTGGTCTGACGGAATCTGACTCGCTCTGGTTAATCGCAAATCGAGAATCCAAAATCGAAAATCCCCCATGTCGCTAATCGACACGCACACCCACCTGGAGTCGTTTGCCCGTCAGGGCGCTTTGCCGGCGATCCTGAAGCGCGCGAAGGAGGCGGGGCTCAGTGCCATTATCACCATCGGCACCTCGCCCGACGACTGGTCGATGTACGCGGAGCTCGCCCGCGAAAATCCGGGATTTATTTATTACACCGCCGGCCTCCATCCGTGCGCCGTCGATGCGCAATGGGAGCCCGCGGTGGCGCAGCTCGCCGCGTTCTGGTCGGGCTCGCCCACCCGCCCCGTGGCGCTCGGCGAATGCGGACTCGATCGCTTTCACCTGCCGAAGGACCCGGCCGAGGCGGAGCAAATCTTCGGGTGGCAGCGGGCGGCGTTCACGTTCCAGCTCGAGCTCGCGAAGCGTCTCGCTTGTCCGCTGGTCGTGCACTCGCGCGGCGCTTTTCGCGAATGTGTCGAGATGATCGATGCGAGCGGCGTGGATTGGACGCGGGTCGTGTTTCACTGCTTCACCGAGGGCGAGGCCGAGATGGCGGAGCTCACGCGGCGCGGGGGAGTGGGCTCGTTCACCGGCGTGCTCACTTACAAGAATGCTGACAACGTGCGCGCCGCGGCCAAGGCACTCGGGCTCGGCCGGTTCATGTTGGAAACCGATGCGCCGTATCTCACGCCCATGCCGCATCGCGGAAAGCCCAACGAGCCGGCGTATCTCCGCCACACTGCGGAGTTCGCCGCGGGTGTCTTTGGCGTCAGCCAGGAGGAATTGGCCACCACGACGACCGCGAACGCGCGGAGATTTTTCGGGCTATAGAACGGATTGAATTGAAGTATGGCCGATCCGACTTTGCGGGCGCGCACGAGGCGCGCCCCTACGCAAGCCATGTAGCCGCGAAGGCGGCGCGAAAAGCGTGAAGAAGAGGCCCGGCGGTGAACACCGGCCCTACAGAGGCCGAAATCGAGCGGGAAATGCGTCGCGAAGGAGGCGTGGTTAGCAAGACCGGTTCGACTCAACGCCCCTCGGTTTTTCGCCGAGGCGAAAAACCTTTAGGATTTTTGCGGAGCAAAAATCTAGGCTTCGTCGAACTTCCGCCCGAACAGCGCCTCAATCTCGGCCAGCATGGAGCCGGCGTCGTCACCCGTCGCGATGAACTTCACTTTCGAGCCCTTGCCCGCGGCCAGCATCATCAGGCCCATGATGCTTTTCCCGTTCACCTGCTCCTCATCCTTTTCCACGAAGACCTCGGCTTTGAACTTGTTCGTGATGCGGACGATCATCGCGGCCGGCCGGGCGTGAATTCCCATTTTGTTCTGCACGACCAGCTCCTTGGTCTGGGAATGAGTGGCAGGAGTCGGTTCGCTTTTGCTCATGGATTCGGGAAAGACCGGCCAAAGTCCGGTTCGTGTCAGCGGCTTGCAACCCAAAAACCCGAAGGCAGGCTGCGTGCCGATGTCATCGACCGCGATAATCGTCCCTTGTCGCTTGGAATCAACGCGTTTCCCGCGGAAGTTGATGCACCCGATCAAAGGTCGGCCCCTCCTGCGCTGGGTCGCGGAACGCATTGCGACCGAAGCCCCGGAGTTCCCGCTTTGGTTCGCCGTCGATGACGAGATCCTTCGGGCGTGCGTGGTCGAGGCCGGCTTCAAGGCCATCCTGACGAGTCCCGCCCACCAGAGCGGCACCGACCGCATCGCCGAGGCCAACCGCACCGTCGGGGCCGACTTCGTGATTAACGTGCAGGCCGACGAACCCCTCGTCACCGGCGCGCAAATCCGGGCCCTCGCCGATCTTCTCGCGAGCGGCGCGCCGATGGCGACGCTCGGCACGCCGTTCAAACGCGCGGCCGACTTCGCGAATCCCAATCAAGTGAAGGTCGTGCTCGCGGCCGAGGCGCGGCGCGCGCTGTTTTTTTCCCGGGCACCGATTCCGTATCCCCGCGATCGCAAGGGGGTCGTCGACGACGCTTGGGTCGCCGCCAATCCCTGTTTCAAGCACCTGGGTCTCTACGGCTACCGCGCGGATTTGCTGCAGAAGTTCGCCAGCCTGCCCCCGGGAAAACTGGAGCAGATCGAGCGGCTCGAGCAGTTGCGCGTCCTGGAAAACGGCTACGAGATCGCCTGCGGCATCACCGCGGATCCCACCATCGGCGTCGATACGCCGGAGGACGCGGTGCTGTTCGAGCAGTGGATCGGGTGAGGAGATTCTTATTGAGGCTCGCCCAATAGACTGACGCACATCGGCGGGACAATCCTCCCGCTGCTCACGCAGCGGGCCACGACTGAAACGTGGCCCTGCCCGTGAGGGCAGGGATTCGAAGCGTGCTGCCAGGCTGATAGACGAGTCTCAATAGGTGCGCCTTGGGCGCACCGAAAAATCATTGCTTCCCGCCGTCTGCGTTCTCCTCAACGGCGAAACATCGCATCGTTCGCATTCCCGCCGCTGAGGATGTAGGCGACGAGGTCCTTCAGTTCCTCGGCGTTGAGCGAATTGATCAGCCCCGGCGGCATCATCGACGTCGGAAACGGTTTCCGGGTTTTCAGATCGACCAGCATCACGCGGGTCAGGTCGTCGGGCAGGAACGGATTCGTCATCAGGAGCAGCGAGTTGTTCTCCTGCGCAATCACGCGACCGACGACCGTGCTGCCGTCGTTCTTCTCCACCTGCTCGCTGGCGTACTGGTCGCTGATCACGGCGGACGGCGAGATGATGTTCTCGAGCAGATCGCGAACGCTGTAACGGCTGCCGGCACCGCTGATGTCGGGGCCGAGGCCGATGCCTTCGTTGTTGAACCGGTGGCAAGCCGTGCAGGCCGCCGCACTGAACATCGCCCGACCCTGGGCATAATTCCGTCCCGTGGGCTTCGCGCCGACGAGCGTCGTGGCTTCGGCCAGCGTGTAGTTCCGCCCCGGTCCCTTGGCGGTCGCGCTGGTGGCGAGTCCCATCTGCGGCGGAATCTGCGAACTGGCTTCGAGGGCGGTACGCTCCGCCGGATCGGTGACCGTCTGGGCGAGCGCCTCGGTGCGGATGTTCTTCATGAAGCCCGGGAAACTCGCGCCGCCACGCCAGCCCTGCGTGCGGGGGAACCACGCGAAATAGTTGCGGTGCAGCTCGGGCGTCCAACCGGTGGTGGCATTGCGGAGCGCGTAGGCGTAGGCGATTTGCTGCCGATCGGGCCGGCTCGTCGAAGCGCCGGTGACGGCGGCGGCGTAGCGGTCGTTGCGGGCGAGCAGGGAGGGCGTGGCCCACTCCTCGACGGGTTTCTCGGCGACCGTGAGCAGCGGGACAGTCTTGGCCACGACGGTGCGCGAGCCGAGATAGATGAGCAGCGAGACGAGCTCGCGATTCACCAAGGGATCCGCGTGCGGGAACAGCGGATCGAATTTCGCGGCGAGTCCGGCGCACACTTCCGGCGAAGGGCGGCCGAGGCGCGTGAACGCGAGCTGCCAGGCGCGGAGCAGCGGCTGGCGCAGTTCCGCCGGCTGACGGGCGAAGTCGAGCCGGCTGAGCGCCTCGATGATCCGCGGCTGGTAGGATTTGTCGCCGACGCGGGCGAGGGCGATCAGCGCCTCGATCGAGGCCTGCGGCAGCAGTTCGGCGAGCGCGCGGTCGGCCCACTGGGCGGCGGGCTGGCGTTCGATGGCGACGCGGGCCGCGAAACGAATGAAGCGATCCGGACTCGCGAGGTGCGGCCACGCCTTGTCGATCGCCTCCGGTCCCGTGCCTTCGTTCTGCAGGGCTTCGAGTGAGCGCCGGAGTTCGACGCCGGGCGTCGGGGGCGGAAGTTTCGCGGGGGCGGTGCTCTCGTTGCCGACGTAGGTGACGCGATAGAGCGCTGACTGCGTGCGCCGGCCGCCGACGGCGAAATACATCGCGCCGTCGTGGGGGTTGATGACGAGGTCGGTCAGCGGGAGCGGCTTGCCGGCGATGAACTCCTCCTTCACCGCGCGGAAAGTGGATCCCTCCGGCACGAGGTGCATCGCGTACATCGTCCCGTAGGTCCAGTCCGACGCGAAGAGTGCTCGCTGGTACTTCGCGGGAAATTTCGCGCTCGTGCCGAACGTGATTCCGGTCGGCGAACCGGGACCGACATCGAGCGCCGGGGGCAGGCTGTCCGCGTAGTAGTCCGGCCAGCGACCCGCACCGCTGCGCCAGCCGAAGTCACCGCCCGCGACGGCATGGACGATCCGCGTCGGCAGATACCAGGGCGAACCCTGATCCCATTCCATGTCGGAGTCGTAGGTGAACAGCTCGCCGTTCTGATCGTAAGCGATGTCGAAGTGATTGCGGAAACCGATCGTCACGATCTCCACGGCCTTGCCGTCGGGATCGGTCCGGCCGATGTAGCCGCCGGGGGCGTATTTGTCCTTGGCGTGACCGCGGGCATCCCACATCCGCGGCAGCAGATGATCCTCGCCCCAGGCGACCGGCCGCGAACGCTCCCAGTGCTCGGGCAGTTCGGTGTGGTTGCCGTTGGCGAAGGTGATCGATTTGCCGTCGGGGCTGAGGACGAGCGCGTGCGTGCCGTGCTCGCCGGTGCCGTTCATCTTCCGCAGCAGCTTGATCTCGTCGAATTTGTCGTCGCCGTCGGTGTCGCGCAGCCGGTAGAGCCCGCGTTCCGTCCGCTCGTTGACCATCACGTAGAGGCTGTCGAAGGCGAAGAGCAGCCCGTGCGCGCCGCCGATTTCGTTCGTGAGCAGTTCCACCTTGGTGCCGGTGGAGGTGCCGATCGGCGGGACGGTGATGCGGTAGAGTCCGCCGTATTGATCACCGGCGACGAGCCGGCCCTTGGGATCGACGGCGAGGCTGACCCACGAACCCTGATCCTCGCGCGGCACGGTGTAGAGCAACTCGGCCTTGAAGCCGGGGAGCACCTGGAGTGTCGACGCCTCGGGCGCCGGCGGCGGACCGCGGAAGGCGGGGGCCGGCGACTGCGCGCCGGCCAGAGGGGCAAGGGCGAGCAGCAGAGCGAAGCGGCTGACGTGGATGAGGACGGAGGGGAGCGGGGCGAAGGTCATGGGGCGGAAGGTCAGGGCAGCTTTTTCATCTGTACGTTCTTGAACTGGACGGTCATCGGGCGGCCGGCGTGAAGCTGGAGCGCGAGCAGGCCGCTCTTGGCGCCGCGGGACATGTCCTCGTCGACCACGTTGGCGACAATCACGCCGTTGAGATAGTGCCGGAGCGTGCTGCCCTCGGCGACGATCCGGATGTCGTTCCACTCGCCCTTGCGGTAGGCGGCGAGGACATTCTCGGGCGTGGTCGGGATTCCCGCGACGTCGACGACGGTCCGACCCTCGGCGTTCACGCCGGGGCGGATGAGGATGCGCTGGCCGGGCTGCATGACGATGCCGCGGCCCTTCTCCTCGTAGAGCATGCCGATGTATTTGCCGGCGAAGTCCATGTCGGCCTGATAGCCGCCGACGATCCAGTTCTTCGCGTCGATCAACTTGCTGCGGTATTGGATGCCGGAGTTGGCGAAGCCGTCGTCGTTGTCGGCCTGGAGTCGGAAGCTCGCGCGGAGCTCGAAGTTCCTCACGTCGCCGCCCTTCCAGACGAGAAACGTGTTCGAGAGGAGCAGACGGGACTGGGTCGTCTGCCCGGTGATGACGCCGTCGCGGACGGACCAGAAGTCGAGGTTGCCATCCCAGCCGGTGAGATCGCGGCCGTTGAAGAGACTGACGAAGCCGTGGTCGGCGGCCGTGACCGCCAGCGGGCAGAGGAGGGAACCGACGGCGAACAAGGCAGCGCGAAGCGACGGGAATTTCATGGGGAAAGGGGATTGATTAACGCCAGCGCCGGGGCCGGCGCGGGAGGGGCGAGGGGACGCCCGGGTGGTGACCGTAACGCCGACATCGCCGCGGGCAACGGGTTTTCCGGAGATGTGATCGAAACCGCGAAGGGCGCGAAGGGCCGCGAAGATTGGGCGCGCTGGCTTTGTAGCCCGCTGCGTGAGCAGCGGGACGGCTTTACGCGAAGCGGTGAAGAATCTCCGCTGAGGCTCGAGCGACCGATTCCTGGCTTCCTGGTTTCAGGCTCACCATCGATCCCCTCACGCGGAGACGCGGAGGGACAGGAGCGGTCGGAGCCGGGGTTTGGCCTTCGCGACTTCACGTCTTGGCGTGAGTCACCCGGCCCACGACCCGACGTAATCAACGGTCGAGAATCCCCGGGTCGCGGGGGAATATCCCGAATCCCGGCATGTCATCTTTTCAACGACTCCAGGCTCCAAAAAATACTGCCCCTCAAAGTCCAGTCTCCTCTCAGCATTTGGCGCCAAAGAAAAACGCCGCCAAGACTTTGGCGGCGTGGTGAACAGCGGAGGCCAGGCGCGCGGGTCAGGCGGCGGCTTGTTTCTGCTGGCGGCGGCGGTAGAGGGCGGCGGAACCAGCGAGGATTTCGGTTTGGTGCTGCGCGAGCAGCGGCTCCATGGCGCCGGCGGCGGGGGCGGAAGCTTCGAGGCGGGCGCGCATTTTCTCCTGCGAGCGGGCGATCTCGGCAGCGGGGCGCGTCATAAAAATGATTTTATAGCGGTGGCT